>JALRFL010000082.1 GCA_023259875.1 Alphaproteobacteria bacterium | reverse complement strand
TGCGTCAGCATTTTGCGAGCGCGATTTTCCGCCCTTTTTGCACTTTCGATACTGCCTTCTGAACTCCATTGCTCAAAAGTCGTATAATCCGCAAGCTCAGAACGCCAGAAGGCATCTTCGAAATTGGCTTGGGTGTGGCTTGACCCTAAGAAGTGCTGACCGGGGCCAGTTTCGCGGATGGCATCCATTGCCTGTCCATTTTCAGTCAGATCAATACCGCCTACCATGCGTTGCATCATGGACAACTGATCGGCATCTAGCACCAGTTTGCGGTAATCCGATACTAGTCCACCTTCCATCCAGCCTGCGGCGTGAAGCATAAAATTAACGCCGCTGGTCACCGCAGGAAGTAGCGTGTAGGTGGATTCATACGCGGCTTGCGCATCAACCGTTTTTGCCGCGGTAAGAGAGCCGCCAGAACGGAACGGGACATTCAACCGCCGCGCCAGCTTAGCACAACCATTAAGTACCAATGCCGGTTCAGGGGTGCCAAAAGTCGGCGCCCCTGTTTGCATGGACATCGAACTGGCGAATGATCCAAAAATCACTGGCGCACCCGGCTTCACCATCTGGGCAAAGGCAATGCCGCTCATCGCTTCGGCAAGGGTTTGCGCTAAGGTACCAGCCACAGATACCGGAGACATCGCCCCTGCCAGAATGAATGGTGACAGCATAACCGCCTGACCATGACGCGCATATACCTTTAGCGCACCAAGCATGGTATCGTCCCATGTCATAGGCGAATTGGCGTTAATAAGGCTAACCAGAACATTGTTTTGATCAAGAAAATCTGCACCAAATACAATTTTGGCCATTTCCACAGTATCCTGTGCGCGGCTTGCCGCGGTCACCGAACCCATGAAAGGCTTATCTGAATATTTGATATGGCTATAAACCATTTCCAGATGGCGTTTTGGTACAGGCAAATCTACCGGCTCACAGATCGTGCCACCCGAATGGTGCAAACCAGGCAACATATAGGCCAGTTTAATGAAATTCCGGAAATCTTCAATCGTGGCATAACGCCGTTCATTTTCAAGATCACGAACAAATGGCGGCCCATAAACAGGGGCAAACACGGTGTTATTTCCGCCAATTTCTACGGAACGGTCAGGGTTACGCGCGTATTGGGTAAATTGTGATGGTGCCTTTTTGCAATACTCACGGCAAAGACCGCGAGGAAAATGGACACGCTGGCCTTTCACATCCGCCCCATGTTCTTTGAGAATTTCAAGTGCCTCAGGATCATCTTTGAACTCAATCCCGATCTCTTCAAGGATGGTTTCGGCGTTGTTCTCAATGATCTCTGCCCCTTCATCAGACAGAACCTCATAGAGTGGCACCTTACGGATCAGATAAGGGGCAGACATTTTGTTGCCGCCGCCACTTCGTGCGCTCCGGCGAGCATCACGCCCACCACCTCTGCGGCCGCGTTTTTCAGTCGATGCGTCTTCAGACATAATATCCCTCATTGCTTTTCATGGTTAGTGGGCTTTAGGCTCTTAATCTGAGATTGTCCGGATCAAATGGGCTTTCTTCAACAATCACTGCCGGATAACGCTCACCCAGAATTTCAATTTCAAATGTGGTTCCCACATTTGCCAGTGCTGGCGGCACCATACCCATTGCCAGCGACTGTTCCACGCGGAAACCATAATTGCCCGAAGTGGCACGGCCAACCATCTTACCATCATGGTAAATCGGATTGCCGCCAATCACATCCGCGTCTTTAATGTTATCAATTCTGATGGTCACCAGCTCATTGGCAAAACCTTTTTCCTGCCATTTCACCAGCGCATCACGGCCAATGAAATCCCCTTTGTTGAGATGCACAAAGCGATCCAGTTTGGATTCCAGCGCCGCATATTCGATTGATAATTCCGTTCCCATCATGCGATAGCTTTTTTCCATTCGCATGGAATCCATCGCCCTAATACCAAACGGCTTAATGCCCAGATCCGCACCGGCTTCCATCAAATGATCAAAGATATGATTCTGATATTCGATAGGATGATGCAATTCCCAGCCAAGCTCGCCTACATAATTCACGCGCGCAGCAAGTGATGGGGCATGACCAACATCAATCCAGCGTGATGTGAGCCATGGAAACGCTTCGTTAGAAAAGTCAAAGCGTGGGCTGACCCGTTCCATCAATTTACGAGAATTCGGCCCGGCTACGATCAGAACCCCCATCGCATTTGTGATATTGGTGAACTGTACGCTGCCATCATCGGGCATATGTTTGCGCATCCAGTCATGGTCAACGGACTGCAACGCACCTGCAGATACCACATAAAAACTCTGATCCGATTCGCGAATAATGGTGTATTCCGAATGGACGCCGCCGCCATGGGATAAGGCATGGCAGAGATTCACACGGCCCACTTTCTTAGGCACACGATTAGCGATCAAACGATCAAGAAATGCCTCTGCTCCCGGGCCTGAAACTCGCGCTTTGGCAAAAGCGGACATATCCAGAAGCCCAACATTTTCTGTCGTGTTGCGCACCTCATTTCCAATATGTTTGAACCACTGAGAGCGGCGGAATGACCAATCGTCTTCTTGGGCGACGCCTTCAGGCGCGAACCAGTTGGCGCGTTCCCAACCAAACTTTGCCCCAAAAACCGCACCTAGCGCTTTCAAGCGATCATAGCATGGCGCAGTCCGCAAGGGTCTTGCGCCTTCACGCTCCTCATCAGGATAGTGGATGGTAAAGACATTGGCATAGGCTTCTTCGTTCTTTTCGATCAGGTAGCTTTCGGTGGCATAATTGCCGTAACGGCGTGGATCAACACCTGTCATATCAATCGTTGGCTCACCTTCTACGATCCATTCGGCTAACTGCCAGCCTGCCCCACCTGCGGCGGTAACCCCAAAGGAATGCCCCTCACTAAGCCAGAAGTTTTTCAACCCCGGCGCAGGGCCAATAATAGGGTTTCCATCAGGGGTGTAGGCAATCGCGCCGTTATAGACACGCTTGACGCCAACCTCACCAAACGCAGGCACGCGGAACATCGCGCTTTCAATATGCTGTTCGATCCGTTCCAAATCTTCTTGGAACAGTTCATATTCGCTGTCTTCACTAGGGCCTTTCACATAACAAGCTGGAGCGCCATATTCATAAGGGCCAAGGATCAGTCCCCCTGCTTCTTCGCGCATATACCAGCCATTATCACTGTCCCGTAACACGCCCATTTCTGGCAAACCATCAGCGTGGCGCGCTTTGATCTCTGGGTGAGCTTCGGTGACGATATACTGATGCTCAACCGGAATAACAGGGATGTTTAATCCTACCATCGCCCCGGTTTTGCGCGCAAAATTGCCAGTGCAAGACACCACATGTTCACAAGTGATGGTGCCTTTGTCTGTTACCACTTCCCATTCGCCAGATGAGGTGCGATTGATTGCCTGAACCGTGGTATTACGGTGAATAGTTGCCCCCCTGTCACGCGCGCCTTTAGCCATGGCTTGGGTCAGATCAGCAGGCTGAATATAACCATCTTCAGGGTGCTGGATCGCACCAAGCAAACCTTCGGTGTTGCACATAGGCCAAACCTCTTTGACCTGTTCTGGGGTCAGCCGTCTGACATCAATACCAATAGTATCCGCAACGCCTGCGTATTGCATATATTCATCCCAGCGATCAGCCTTGCTGGCAAGACGGACATTAGACACTTTGCGGAAACCGACATTCATGCCGGTTTCTTGTTCCAGTTCCTGATAAAATTTCACGGAATATTTATGCACCTGCCCCACGGAATAGGACATATTGAACAATGGCAATAGCCCCGCGGCGTGCCATGTTGACCCAGAAGTCAATTCTTTGCGTTCGATCAAAACAGAATCTGTCCAGCCTTTTTTGGCAAGATGGTAAAGCATAGATACCCCAACCACACCACCACCAATAACAACTGCGCGCGCATGACTATTCATGATATTGACCTCCAAGTGTCGAGCTTTTTTTACTGCTGGCGCATTATAGAAAAATCACAGCAGGAAAGCATCCGGCAAACGACATAATCCTGTCAATAATGGCCCCATTGCTAAGGGGGGCGTTAACCGCCTTTACCTAGGGATAGAGGCGCTGAATATCCCATCCCGATGCTGGTTGATCGGGGGTTTTTAAGCGAAAACAGAAGCGATCATGAAGCCGCGACGCCCCGTCATGCCAGAACTCTATCTCATGCGGAATAAGGCGATAACCACCCCAAAACGGCGGACGAGGGGGATTATCGGGATAATCGGCTTCGGCCTGACTGACTCTGGCAATCAAATCTTCCCGGCTGGCCAGAGGTTGAGACTGTTTTGAAGCCCATGCCCCAATGCGGCTTCCATAGGGGCGGCTAGCGTAATATTCATCAGAAACATGATCTGGCAGGCGTTCAACCTGTCCGACCAAGCGAATTTGGCGACGCAAGGATTTCCAATGTATGCTCATCCCAGCCCGGCCAGTGGCATCAAGTTCACTGGCTTTGCGGCTAGTATAATTTGTATAAAAATGCAGTGCCTTATCATCCCTGCCCTTGATCAAAACCACGCGCACCGATGGCCAGCCATCAGGCGAAACCGTTGCAAGAGCAACAGCGTTAGGATCATTGATTTCCGTGCTTTCTGCCTCTGCCAACCAAGCATCAAAGAGAGCAAAGGGGTCTTTTCCGGTAGGATCAAAAGCAGATGCGTCAGTCATATTAGCCCTCATTTCGGTGTTCTTGGCAAAACTATAAGTGCAAAGATAAAGTTTAATTGCGTAAAGCCTGCCTATCTTTTGACAAAATTCCATGTCATTATTTCATTATCTTATCGTATGGGTATCAGATGCCGCAAGCGGTGGAAGGCTTGAATGCTAAAAAGCCGCACTTATGTTAGTTGTATAGCTTCGTTATTTGGTATCAGATATGATGAAACTTAACCATTGGAGGTTAAAATGAGACCCCTTTACGCATCACTCCTCTCTCTTGCTCTGGCTATTCCAAGCATTGCTGTAGCAGGGTCCACCACTTCCGTTGACAGTGTTGTTGGAACAGTTGGTTATGTGGAAACGCTCAAATCTACCTATGTTCAAGAAACTCAAGTGCCACAACGCGTTTGCCGCGTGGAAAATGTACCGATTTACGCGCAATCTGGAAAGCAATCTGATGAATTGGGCAGCATGATTGTTGGCGGATTAATTGGCAGTGCCGTTGGTAATGGCCTCACCAGCAAAGATGGCGCAGGGACGGTTGGGGCTGTCGCTGGGGCGTTGATTGGCCGCGATATCGCGAGCAAAAATAACGCCGCTAATCAGCAAATCGTTGGTTATCAAGAAAAGAATGTGTGTGAGAATATCACAACAATCCGCGAAGACCTGATTGAGACCGTCACGGGATACCGGATAGAGGTTATGGTCGATGGCCGCAGCATTACTTTGGATTCTAACCGATCCTATCGCGCTGGTGATCAAATTTACCTTAACCGCAAGACCACATACAGCTTACGATAACAAGAAATCATCTATTCTTTTTCATCAGGCTCTTGTCTTTACAAGGGCCTGATTGCTATGATGGTGTTAATAGTATTTTTTAAACATAAGAAATAGAAAACAATGGCACAGTATCACGATATCCTTAAAGGCAAACGCGGGCTCATCATGGGCGTTGCGAATGATCGGTCAATCGCATGGGGAATTGCCAAAGCCGCGCATGATGCCGGCGCGGAACTCGCCTTTACCTTTCAAGGCGACGCCTTGGAAAAACGGGTTAAACCCTTGGCGGCTAGCGTAAATTCTCAACTCGTTCTGCCATGCGATGTCACCAGCGATGAAGACATAGATCGCCTGTTTAATGAGATTGAGAAAAAATGGGGAAAACTGGATTTTATTGTCCATGCCATTGCTTATTCTGACAAAGAAGAACTCAAAGGCAATTATTACAGCACAACACGCGATAACTTTACCCGCACCATGGATATTTCTGTTTATTCCCTGACCGCGGTGACGCGCAGGGCGGAACATATGCTGAATGATGGGGGCTCAATCATCACCCTGACCTATTATGGGGCAGAACGGGTGATGCCACATTATAATGTGATGGGGGTGGCAAAGGCGGCCTTAGAGGCATCGGTGCGCTATCTGGCGGTTGATCTAGGCTCACGCAATATCCGCGTCAACAGCCTATCCGCAGGGCCTGTTAAGACTCTGGCCGCGTCTGGGATTGGTGATTTCCGTTATATTTTGAAATGGAATGCCTTTAACGCCCCGTTAAAACGCAATGTATCGCTTGAAGATATCGGCGGCGCAGGGGTTTATCTGTTATCTGATCTTGCTAGTGGGGTCACTGGTGAAACCCATCATGTCGATTGCGGCTATCATGTGGTCGGCATGAAAGCGGTCGATGCACCAGATATATCCGTGGATCAACCGCATGGCTGATAACAGCTTCGGCACGCTTTTTCGCTTTACGACATTTGGTGAAAGTCATGGCCCGGCCATTGGATGTGTGGTTGATGGGGTGCCGCCGCTTCTGTCTCTGGATGAAACCGATATCCAACCCTTTATGGATCGGCGCAAACCTGGCACTTCGCGCTTTGTGACCCAACGCCGCGAAGATGACAAAGTTCGGATTCTATCGGGGGTGTTTGAGGGCAAGACGACTGGCACACCTATTGCTATTTTGATCGAAAATACTGATCAACGCTCAAAAGATTATTCTGATATTGCTAAACAATATCGCCCGGGTCACGCGGATTTCACCTATGACAGCAAATATGGCATCAGGGATTATCGTGGTGGCGGCAGGTCTTCGGCGCGCGAAACCGCAAGCCGCGTTGCCGCAGGGGCGATTGCCCATAAAGTGCTACGCCATCATGTGCCTGATCTTATCATTCGCGGGGCGGTGGTTCAGATCGGTGAGCATAGCATTGATCGCGACAACTGGAACTGGAACGCCTGTGATAAAAACCCCTTCTTTAGCCCGGATGAAGCCATTGTCCCTGTTTGGGAAGCTTACCTAGATGAAACACGCAAAAACGGGTCTTCGGTCGGCGCGGTGATTGAAATTGTGGCTGATGGTGTGCCAGCAGGATTAGGCGGCCCGATTTATAATAAACTCGATGCCCAACTTGCCAACGCGATGATGAGCATTAACGCCGTTAAGGGTGTTGAGATCGGATCAGGCTTTGCCACAGCTAGCCTTCCCGGCAGTGCCGCTGGTGATGCCATGCGCATTGATGCCAATGGCAAGCCTGTGTTTGCCAGCAATCACGCTGGCGGCGTGCTTGGCGGCATTTCCACGGGTCAGCCTCTGGTGGTGCGCTTTGTGGTGAAGCCAACTAGCTCAATTCTCACCCCTCGCCCAAGCATCACTAGTGATGGCGAAGAAATTGAGGTCACGACCAAAGGTCGCCATGATCCTTGCGTTGGTATTCGTGCTGTTCCTATTGGTGAGGCTATGATGGCTGCTGTACTGACGGATATGCTGATGCAACATATCGCTCAATGTGGGCCTATCTCTTCCTAGTCATTCACTGGGGGCTTTGGGGGTTTTCTGGCGGCAATAATAAACTCGCGATTGCCTTCAGGGCCGGTGATGCTTGATTCCACCACCCCTTGCACTTGCCAGCCCAAATCATCCCTAAGCCACGCAGCAATATGATCTTGGACTTCCTGATGCAGGATCGGGTCACGAACCACACCGCCCTTACCCACTTGCCCTCGACCAACCTCAAATTGTGGTTTAATCAACGCCACCAGCCAGCCCCCCGGGCGAACCAAGGCAAGGCTGCTGGGCAGAACTTTCGTAAGCGAGATAAATGACGCATCACATACCACCAGATCAGCGGGTTCAGGTATTTCCTGAGCCGTCAGATACCGAGCATTTGTCTTTTCCAACACCACCACGCGTTCATCTTGGCGCAAGGCCCAATCCAGCTGACCATGCCCGACATCAACAGCATAAACCCGGCTTGCCCCTCGGCGTAAGAGAACATCGGTAAATCCGCCTGTGCTGGCGCCAACATCAATGGCAACCGCCCCTTTTGGGTCAATATCGGTAAAGTGATCAAGCCCGCCAGCCAGTTTCACACCGCCACGAGAAACATAGGGATGATCCTTGCCCTTTACCCTCAATTCGGCCGATTGATCCAATTTGTGACCGGCTTTGGTCAGGTTTTGATCACCTGAATACACTAGCCCAGCCATAATCAAGGCTTGTGCTTTTTCGCGGCTGTCTGCGAGACCGCGCTGAAACAGAAGGATATCAAGTCGTTCTTTGGCCGAATTAGCCATGCCACCCTGCCACCGCTGTGGCCGTCTTGTCGTCAATACAAGGGGAGATAGCGGCAAGGATCCCTGCCGCGTCAAGACCTGCTTGTGCCAGCTGTGCTTCTTGCGTGTTATGATCAATCATTTCATCTGGCAAAGTCAGCATGCGGAGTTTCAAACCCCGATCCAAGAGGCCTTGATTGGCTAGGAATTGCGCCACTTGTGAGCCAAAGCCGCCAACACTGCCTTCTTCAATCGTCACCAACATGTCATGCTCTGTGGCAAGCCGCGTGATCAGATCATGATCAAGAGGTTTCACAAAACGAGCATCAGCCACAGTGATCGTCATGCCATGCGCCTTAAGATGATCCGCAACCTTGAGGCAATCCCCCAGTCTTGTTCCCACAGACAACAGGGCAATGCTATTGCCTTCGCGCAAGATGCGCCCACGCCCAATTTCTAGCGGAGACACCTGTTCGGGGATAGGAACGCCTGTGCCTTCGCCGCGCGGATAGCGAAACGCTGACGGCCTATCATCTAGGGCGGCGGCGGTTGATACCATCGCCGCTAACTCTGCCTCATCCGAGGGGGCCATGACCACCATATTTGGTAAGGCAGACAGATAGGCCATATCATAAGCCCCAACATGAGTAGCCCCATCCGCGCCAACCAATCCTGCCCGATCAATGGCAAAGCGCACAGGCAGTTTTTGCAAGGCCACATCATGCACCACCTGATCATAACCGCGCTGAAGAAAGGTGGAATAAATCGCGGTAAAGGGTTTTAAGCCTTCGGCGGCCAGCCCAGCGGCAAAGGTGACCGCGTGCTGTTCTGCAATACCAACATCATAACTGCGCCCGGGGAAACGCTCAGCAAACTTATCCATGCCTGTGCCTGATGGCATGGCGGCGGTGATGCCAATAATCCGCTTATCCTGTTCGGCTTCTGCTATCAGTTGCTGGGCAAACACCGAGGTGTAACTAGGTGGGCGATTACCTATGGGCTTACTATCGTTTTCACCCACCAGATCAAAACGCGGCACCGCGTGATATTTCTCACCACTTTCTTTGCCAAAGGGGTGACCGCGCCCCTTTTCGGTACGAACATGGAGCAACACAGGGCCTTCATGCGAATTGTCACGCAGGTTGTTTAGGATTGGCACCAGTTGATTGAGATCATGACCATCAACCGGCCCTAAATAATAGAACCCTAATTGTGAAAAAAGCGTGCTGCCACCGACCAAACCGCGTGCCATTTCTTCGGCGCGTTTGGCGGTACGCTGGGCTTCTTCTGGGAAGCGTTTTGCCACCTTTTTGGCCAAATGGCGAATAGAAAGAAAGCGTTCAGAAGAAATCAATTGGCTAAGATACGAACTCATAGCCCCAACCGCAGGCGCAATCGACATATCATTATCATTCAAGATAACAATCATGCGTGTTTTCAGATCACCAGCGTTATTCATCGCCTCATAGGCCATGCCAGCGCTCATAGCACCATCGCCAATGACCGAAATGACATGATTTTTTCCGCCAAGATGATCACGAGCTACCGCCATCCCTAATCCTGCTGAAATTGAGGTGGAGGAATGCGCCGCCCCGAAAGGATCATAGGGGGATTCGTCGCGCTTAGTGAAACCAGACAATCCCCCTGGCTGGCGCAGGGTGCGTATCCGGTCACGCCGTCCGGTCAAAATCTTATGCGGATAGGCCTGATGCCCAACATCCCAGATCAAGCGATCATGAGGGGTATCAAAAACATGATGCAAAGCCACCGTCAGCTCAACAACCCCAAGCCCAGCGCCCAAATGCCCACCCGTACGGGATACCGCCGAAATGGTCTCAGCTCGCAATTCATCCGCTAACTGCCGCAATTCCTGCTTTGACAGATGCTTCATGTCTTGAGGGGTATTGATCTGATCCAGAAGGGGTGTGGGCATGGGTTGATCTTTATCTGGTGTTTCGCTTGTGGTCATTGTCTTTAGGTAATCATCTAATCTCTATCTTTATCAAAATAAAGAAAAATCAAGCCTTTCGGGTAATAATAAAATCAGCCAAGGCGGTCAATCGCGCCAGCCAAAGGGGGGCAGAGTTGGGGATGCGCCCTAGCGCCTCTTTTGCCAGTCGCACCTGCCTTTCAGCCTCTTTCCTTGCAGCATCAAGCCCTAGATGCGCCACAAGCGTTGCCTTGCCGCGCCAATCATCTTGGCCTAGGGGTTTGCCGACTATGGCTTCATCCCCTTCAGCATCCAGCAAATCATCAGCGATTTGAAACGCCTGCCCAACCGCCTGACCATAAGTCCGTAATTGCGTTAGGCTAGCCTGATCTGCCCCGGCAAACCGCCCGCCTGCCACCACCGATGAGGTGATCAAAGCCCCCGTTTTCAGCGCCTGCATTTGCATGGTTTCAGACTGGCTGAAGCGCCTTGTCTCTGCCTCAAGGTCAAGCATCTGCCCACCGGCCATTCCTGCACATCCTGCCGCGCTTGCCAGTTCAAGCACCAGATCCGCGCGTATCCTGTCATCTTGATGAGTATCAGGGTCGGCCAGCACGGCAAAAGCCAGCGTCTGCAACGCATCCCCTGCCAGAATGGCTGTGGCTTCGTCATAGGCCAAATGACAAGACGGTTTGCCGCGCCGCGTTGCGGCATCATCCATAGCCGGCAAATCATCATGGATCAGCGAATAGGCATGAAGACATTCAAAGGCGGCGGCTACTCTGGCAATGCCATGTTGAGGGGCTTGGTCGTTTTGGCCATTGATCACCCCTGCGCCACCATAAACAAGATAGGCGCGAATGCGCTTACCGCCATTAAGGGTGGCATAGGCCATGGCCTCAACTAGGCGCTCAGAGGCGTGATGGTTTGTATAATCTGTGAATATGGCATCCAGAAGGGTATCTGTTTGCAACGCCATCGCACCGATATGTTGCGACAACTCATCCTCGCCCAGCTTAGGCGGCTGATCAGAAGCCATTTCGGTTACTCCTGCTAACTAACTATCCTGATCAAAAGGCGCGGTATCCTCGGCAACAGAGCTGGCCTTTTTAGCGCGGATGGCTTCAACACGCATCTTGGCCTCATCCAGCCTTTTTTGACAATGCTGTTTCAGCTCGGTGCCGCGTTCATAAGCCATCACCGCGTCATCTAGGGAGACATCACCGCGTTCAAGTTTTTCAACGATTGTTTCCAATTCTTTTAAGGCTTCTTCAAAGCTCATCTTTTCGGCTTCATTTGCCATAGCCACTTCCTTTGTTCTGTTTGTTCCGCTTCAGTTTTCATATCGCATTATCCATCCATCATCCGAATACCTTGTTGGGGTAGCCACAGAGCGGCTTAGCGGCCTGTCATGGCCTGAGAGATGGATTTCACCATTTCTGATACCCTTTTTCTGATTTGTCCGTCCTCAATCCGGTAGTAATGGCGAACAAGCTCTAGGGTTTCGCGCCGCATCAGGGTATCTTTTTCTGGCACTTCCACATCAAACTTATCTTCGGCCAAAGCCACTTGGCGCGGCGAACTTGATTTGGTGGATGAGGACATATTGTTGAAAAAATAACTAATATCCACCTCAAGTATCTGGCTGATATCCCACAATCTTGACGCACTGACGCGGTTAGCGCCGCGTTCATATTTCTGTATCTGCTGAAAGGTGATTGATAACCCTTGCGCCAATTGCTCTTGGCTTAGCCCAAGCAGAGTTCGTTGCAAGCGGATTTGCCTGCCAACATGGATATCAATGGCATTATTGTTAGTGACACCAAAAACGCGGCTTGTTTCCGTTGAGCCTGCTTTGTTACCCATGGTTGATCCGCCTCACTATTTGCGTTTGTCGTTTTTTGGATGTCTTAGCCCAATTAGTATTGCTTGCATGCCATTAAAACTCAACCCTCATCGCCATTGCGGCAACAGATGATTGGTCGCCATGCCTTAAACCGACCGCGAGACGCGCTCAAGACCAGCTAGCAAATGTGACAGAATTCCTGGCTCAAACGCCGAATGACCAGCATCATCAACAAAGGTAATATCCGCGCTTTGCCAACGTTCTGCTAGCATATGGGCCGAAAATGGAGGACAGATGACATCATGCCTGCCCTGAATAATCTCCGCAGGAATACCATTAAGGCGGTCAATATGATCCATGATATAATGATCAGGCAGAAAGCAATCATGACAAAAATAATGCGCTTCCATCCTAGCCAGACTTAGCGCCATGCGGCCACCACCACCGCGCATTTCAGCCTTGAGGGTAGCGCAAGAGTTTTCATAAGCAGACCAGCTTTCCGCCGCCGCCATGGCAACATTCGCATCTTCACCCATCAATCGGCTGGTATAGGCCGTCAGCAAATCCTGCCTTTCCTCTATGGGAATAAAATTGGCAAAGCGTTGCCACGCTTCTGGATAAAACCGCTTCATATCATAGAGAAACCAGTCAATTTCCCCCTTTGTGCCCATAAACACACCGCGCAGGATAAATCCTAAACATTGCCCTGCATGGCGGATGCCATAAACCAGCGCTAGCGTAGCCCCCCATGATCCGCCAAACACCAACCATTTTTCAATGCCAAGCGTGTTGCGAATGCGTTCCATATCCGCCACAAGGTGATCGGTGGTGTTATTGATGACCGAGGCAAAGGGACGCGATTGCCCTGATCCGCGCTGATCAAACAAGATGGCGCGAAACCGCGCCGGATCAAACATCCGCCGGTGCATAGCGGAAATGCCTGACCCCGGGCCACCATGAAGAAATATAACGGGAATACCCTTTGGGTTGCCACATTCCTCAACATAAAGGTTGTGGCCATCGCCCGTGTCTATGCGATGCCTAGCAAAAGGTGTGATAGGGGGATGAAGGCGATCAAAATTATCAGATGAACGCATTGATGATTTCTGTCTAGGCCATGAATGGCAAATCGCTGATATTTGCCACGCGTCTTTCTAGATTATCCCGAATTTTGTTAAAGGCTCTGGCCTCTAATTGGCGGATCCGTTCTTTGCTGACACCAAAGTCAAAACCCAGCTGTTCTAGGGTTGATCCTTCTTCTTCAAGACGCCGCCGCTGAATAATCAATCTTTCCCGGTCGCTTAGGTCATCAAGTGCGTCTTTCAGCCACGACGACAATGTCACAGCATCGGTCGCCATCATGGCAGATTGTTCAGGATTTGGTCTGTCATCAACCAGAAAATCTTGGATAGAATTATCGCTGTTCTCGCCTACCATCGCATTAAGGGACGCATCTGCGCCAGACATCCGCATTTCCATATGCTGAACATCATTGACGGACACACCAATGCTTTGCGCGATCTGTTCACGGCCATCGGTGGTCAATGCGCCGCCATCCGCCTCACCAATGCGGGCGCGCAGACGGCGAAGCTTAAAAAACAAGGATTTATGGGCAGAGGTTGTTCCGGTGCGGACAATCGACCAGTTCCGCAACACATAATCCTGAATAGACGCCCTAATCCACCACACGGAATAGGTTGAAAACCGGACTTCGCGATCAGGATCAAAGCGATTAGCCGCCTGCATAATGCCGATATTGCCCTCTTGGATCAGATCACCAACAGGCAGGCCATAATGGCGGAATTTAGAAGCGACACTGACCACAAGGCGAGAGTAAGCCATGACCAGACGGTGCAGAGCGCGTTCATCCTGATGATCACGCCAAGCTATGGCAAGTTCGAGTTCTTCTTGACGCTCAAGGAGGTCTTCTCGCATAACGCGGCGAATAAACTGATTATCATAGTTAATCGCGTCGCGATTTACACTTTCACTCATTTCCTGCACCTAAATTATAAATTTTATTTTATTTATTCATTTAAGGAATTAGTTCATTAAAAAACAAGATCAAGTCTAATTTCTAAAAAAAATTACCTCTGCCAATATGACAAGACATCGGGTGAGATCACAATGATGCCACCCGATATCAATAGTTTAGGCCGCATCCATCAAATGTTCCAGTTTATCTGCCGCGGCAGACTGGTCAATTTGTTCAATAGCGGCGAATTCTCTAGCCAGCCGTTCAAGTGCCGCCTGATACATTTGCCTTTCGCTGTAAGACTGTTCCGTCTGGTTTTCGCGGCGACGCAAATCACGCACGACTTCGGCAATAGAAACCGGGTCACCTGACCGAATTTTATCATCATATACCTTAGCGCGTTTTGACCACATATCCCGGCGTGATTTGGCCTTGCCCTTTAGGGTGGTGATCGCTTCTTCCATTTGTTTTTTTGAAGATAGCGTTCTCAACCCAAGGCTACGCGCCTTTTCCAGTGGCACGCGCAAGGTCATCCGGTCTTGTTCAAACCGGACAATCAGAACATCCATTTTAAACCCAGCGATGGTCTGTGTTTCCGTTCCCAAAATACGCCCCACCCCATGGGTAGGATAAACCACAAAATCATTGGCGTTAAACTCAACGATTGCTTTCTTTTCTTTCGCAGCCATTAATCTTCCCGTTTCTCAATGAAAATGACCAATCACATCATCATCCTGTTTCGCATTTGAAACATGGCATAAGACGAATGAATCATGATCACATTTTCAAAGTTATCTTTCATGTTTAGTGAAAACGCGGGCGTATAGCCTGCATTATGCCTAAACACACAATCATCTAAGAGTAATAATACCACAAAATCAGACTTTTGGAAAGTCAGTGTGATTCTGGATGGATTTTAATGCTTATAGCCTAGACATCGCCTTCGCCGGGGCGATCAACAAAATAGGCTTCAAACTTGCCTTCAACATCTTGGAAATCATCAGCATCAGCCGGCGCATCCTTGCGTCTGGTAATATTTGGCCAAGCGAGGGATTTATCCGCGTTGAACTGCAACCATTTTTCTGCCCCTTGATCTGTGTCGGGGAGAATCGCTTCAGGTGGGCATTCTGGCTCGCAGACACCGCAATCAATACATTCATCAGGGTGAATCACAAGCATGCTTTCCCCCTCATAGAAACAATCAACAGGGCATACCTCAACACAATCGGTATATTTGCAGCGAATACATTTGTCGTTGACGATATAAGTCATGAGTCATCATCCCAGTTCGTGTGGTGATGTTTTAGCGAAAGCTGGCAGGTGAGGCAATAGGCAAATCATCGCATCAGACGATCAATCGCTCGGCGATCTTTTTTGGTCGGCCTTCCGCTTCCAGGGGCGCGCGTAACGCTTGAGTTTACCTCATCTTTCTGGGTTTTTGATCTGGGTTCAGGGGGCGCAAGGTCTTCATATAATTGCACCGCCTCAACCGCAGGCCCTCGCCTTTCAGAAAAGCCAAGAATACGGATCACACGAATATGATCCCCTTGCGGAAAAGTCAGCACCATATCACGCTGGGCTTGGCGGTGGGGTTTTGACATAATCGTTCCGTCCAGCCGTAAGCGTCCAGCCGAGATCAGCTGAGTTGCCAAGGATCGGGTCTTAAAAAACCGCGCCGTCCACAACCATTTGTCTAGTCTTGGCCCATTACGCGCGGCGGTCTCGCTCTCAGCAGTCTCATTCATGGCCTTTGCTGGCGTGATTTGAGCTGTGCTAGCACGGCAAAAGGGGAATTAGGGTCAATAGGGGCGTCGGCCTTAGGGCCGCTTTTCTTGCCTTTACGGCTAGAAGAATCTTGGGGTTTATTAGGCCGTGATTTTGCCCCTCTGCCATTTTGTTTTGGATCAGAATGGTTAGCGTTTCGGGCTGGTTTTGGTCTGGCAGGCCTTTCAAAAAGGGCAATAGCTGGCTTTTCTGGGTCTTCTGAAGGGTCTTCACCTGTTTTCTTGAACCCGAAATCTTCAATCATAACCTGCATTTGTTCACGCGTTGCCCCAGCCAGAGACAACATTTCCTCACTGATTCGAAAAACCCCTTCGCGGCTAGCCGCGCGTACCACGGCCGCCAAGCGTTCTGCCATGTCCACGCGCATCACCCTGCCGCCAATCCGCCGATATCCTGTGGCTAGCCAATAGGCATCGCTGACGCCGTCAATATGATCTATTGCTACCCTGCCCGCAGGTGGTGGGCCAGATGGGGGAAACTCATCATGAAAAAGGCTGAACAATAAGGCCCTAATGTCAATTTGTGAGGGCTTCAAAAGGTCTGGCATATAAAGCATATCCACGCCGATTCTCACCCCGGCACGCGCCAGTTGCCGCTTGCCTTCTTCATCCAGTTTTTGAATCATATCCATCACTTTGCGGCGCGGCAAAACCCCTAACGCCTCAAACATTTGGAATGCTATGCCGCGCGGCACGCCTGTCATGTCATCACTCACCAGTTGATAGAGCTTTTCTAGTTTCTGGCGCGGCATTTCAGCGGCAAAACGATTTAACCGATCAGCAACCATTTTCAACTGATCGCCTTCAAGCAACTGGCTTGGCATCACTTCTGCGCGCGGCTGATCAATACTAGCCCCTTTCACCAACTGGCCAATAACTGATTCGCGCCAAGTGATCTGCCCCTTGGGGTTGAGATGAAAGGCCAAATCCGCACTCGCCGCCAAGGCCTGCGCGCGACGGCGAATCTCATCCGCCAGCCCTTTACGCGCAGCGGCAATAATAGGTTTTTCGATATCGCCTTGGGACAGGGAAGGCGTAAAGATAAAGCCATCTAGCTGGCCGACTTCTTCCCCTTCCACCAGAACGGTTCCATCTGATCTAACAGCACATACCAAGTGATCATTATCCTTCAAACGTCGTGACAGCCTTGCGGCTCGTCTATCTACAAAGCGTTGCGTCAGATTGGTATGCAAACAGTCTGAAAGCCGATCTTCGATTTGTCTGGCTTCATCCTGCCATGTTTGATCATGATCAATCCAAGCGGAACGCTGTGTAATATAAGTCCATGTGCGAATATGGGCAAGCCGTGTCATCACCGTATCAATATCGCCATCAATGCGGTCAAGGCGGCTAATCTGGCTAGCGACCCAATCTTTGGGTAAAGTTTCGCCTTGTGCCAGATGGCTATATATGCGCGCCAGCATTTGCACATGGCTATCGGTGAAGCTTTTCTGAAAATCAGGAATCTGCGCAATTTCAAACAACAAGCGCACCTTTTCCTCACCATAGGCCATGGCGCGGATATCATCCATTTCCAGTAAACTGACAAGCGTTTGGTGATCTTCGGCATCCGCTTTGCGTGTCAGCATGGCATGGGTGGGTGCCGCCTCAAGGCTTCGCAAGAGATGATCAGGAGAGCGCATATCCAAATCAGAATTGCGCCAAAACACCCCGCCTAGAAATGGGAATCGGTGATCCTCAATCGCGGCAATAACCTCATCTTCAAAGACCTCACAGCCCTCGGTGACCCCAAAACTGCCATCTTTAGTATGGCGTCCGGCACGGCCAGCAATCTGGGCAAGTTCAGCCGCCGTCAACCGCCGCGGGCGCCGACCATCAAATTTGGTATCCCCTGCCAGCGCAACATGATCAATATCCATGTTCAAGCCCATACCAATTGCATCGGTGGCAACCAAATAATCGACCTCACCTGATTGAAACATCTCCACCTGCGCGTTTCGAGTGCGTGGGCTTAACGCCCCCATGACAACCGCCGTGCCGCCGCGTTGCCGGCGGATCAATTCAGCAAGCTGATAGACCTCGGCGATACTGAATACCACCACCGCGGAACGGCGGGGCAAGCGCGTGACTTTTTTCTGTCCTGACCAGCTTAACTTTGAGAAGCGCTGACGAATCTGGATGTCGATTTCTGGAAACAAGGCTTCGAGCACACGGCGAATCGTTTCCGCCCCCAAAAGCAGGGTTTCTTCATATCCACGCGCATGAAGGATGCGGTCAGTAAACACATGGCCGCGTTCCGGATCAGCGGCCAATTGCACTTCATCGATTGCCATAAAAGCCACACGGCGATCCATAGGCATCGCCTCAACCGTGCAGAGAAAATAACTTGCTTTTTCAGGGACAATCTTTTCTTCGCCCGTGATTAAGGCAACACGGTCAGCCCCCAGCCTTGCCACCGCCCGATCGTAATTTTCGCGTGCCAGCAGGCGCAAAGGAAAGCCAATCATACCTGACGCATGCCCAAACATCCGTTCCATGGCGTAATGCGTCTTGCCCGTATTCGTCGGGCCCAAAATGGCAATAGGCGGAGGATGACGGGATGACATGGCGGTGTTCCAAATACTGATCTGATATCCTGCTTGCCATGCTTAGCCCAGCACCGCAAGCAAGGAATATCACATCACACGATCAGCGTCAGGCCGCTAATCCCCGTAAGACATAAGGCAGAATGCCGCCATGGCGGTAATATTCGGCCTCACCCTCGGTATCAATCCGGCATAACAGCGGCACTTCGTCCGTTTTGCCATCAGCGCGGCGGATGGTCAGGGTTACCGTCATCTTGGGGCTAACCCCGTGATCCAAGCCGGTGAGATCAAACATTTCATCACCTTTGATCTTAAGGCTTTCATGGCTCACCCCTTCAGGGAATTGCAAGGGCAGAACCCCCATCCCAATCAGGTTTGAACGGTGGATACGCTCAAAGCTCTCCACGATCACCGCTTTGATCCCCAATAAGGCCGTACCCTTCGCCGCCCAGTCACGGCTAGACCCTGTGCCATATTCCTTACCGCCCATGACCAGCAATGGCGTTTCATCCTCAGCGTATCGCATCGCGGCATCATAGATGGATAATTCCGTGCCATCAGGCATTCGCGTCACGCCGCCTGTTGTCCCCGGCGCAAGTTCATTGCGCAGGCGAATATTGGCAAATGTCCCACGCATCATAATCTCATGATTGCCGCGGCGAGAACCATAGGAATTAAAATCCACCGGTCGCACCTGATAATGGTTGAGATAATCGCCAGCAGGCCCATCACGGCGAATGCTGCCTGCTGGTGAAATATGATCCGTTGTGATCGAATCCCCTAATTTAGCCAGCAGCCTTGCCCCGGTGATGTTTTGCACCCGATTAGGGTCAACGGTCATGGTCATGCCATCAAAATAAGGGGGATTGCGCACATAGGTGGAACCGCCATCCCATGCAAAGGTTTGGCTGGATGGGGATTTGATTTTTGCCCATTCCTCAGTGCCTTTGAACACATTGCTGTAACGGCTGGCAAACATTTCTGGCGTCACAAAGCTTTCCATCACTTGCTTGATGGTGGCGTTATCTGGCCAGATATCTTTGAGATAAACAGGCTGGCCGTTGCTATCCTCACCAAGCGGATCACGCGTGATATCAAGCCGCATATTCCCAGCCAGCGCATAAGCAACAACCAAAGGTGGGCTAGCCAGATAATTCGCGATAACATCCGGGCTGACCCGACCTTCAAAATTGCGGTTCCCCGAAAGAACAGAGGCCACCACCAAATCATGATCATTGATGGCCTTTGAGATATCCGCAGGCAAAGGGCCAGAATTGCCAATGCAGGTGGTACATCCATATCCCACCAGATTAAATCCAAGCGCATCCAAATCTTCTTGAAGACCAGCAGCGTTGAGATAATCCGTCACCACCTGACTGCCGGGGGCAAGAGAGGTTTTCACCCATGGTTTAACCTTAAGCCCGCGTTGCCGGGCGGCGCGCGCCACCAAACCGGCGGCGACCAGAACCGATGGGTTTGAGGTATTGGTGCATGAGGTAATGGCGGCAATAGCCACATCGCCTTCGGTCAGATGATAATCCTGATTTGGGACAGGAACAGATTTTGGCTCAGCATGACCTGTATCTGCAATAGCTTTGGCAATAGATGCCGCCGCGTCGGTTAGGGCGACCCTGTCCTGTGGGCGTTTTGGCCCAGCCAGAGATGGGACAATACTGGATAAATCCAATTCCAACACCTCGGTAAAGTTCGGCTCTGCCATTCCCGGCTCACGCCACATCCCCTGCGCCTTGGCATAAGCCTCAACTAGGGCGATATTAGCCTCATCCCTTGCGGTTAAGCGCAGATAATTAAGCGTTTCGGAATCAATAGGGAAAAAGCCGCAAGTCGCGCCATATTCAGGTGCCATATTGGCGATTGTTGCCCGATCCGCCAGCGACAGGTGATCAAGACCATCGCCGCAAAACTCAACAAACTTTCCAACCACGCCTTTTTGCCGCAACAATTCTGTCACCCTTAACACCAAATCGGTTGCGGTAACGCCTTCTTTCAAATCGCCGCGCAAACGCAGGCCAATGACATCTGGCACCAGCATGGATATGGGCTGGCCTAACATCGCGGCCTCTGCCTCAATGCCGCCAACACCCCAACCTAGTACAGCCATCCCCCCAACCATGGTCGTATGACTATCGGTTCCGACACAAGTATCGGGATAGGCAACGCTCACACCGTCTTGTTCATTGCTCCACACCACTTGGGCAAGATATTCCACATTAACCTGATGGCAAATTCCTGTCCCCGGCGGAACAACGCGAAAGTTCTTAAACACTTTACTGCCCCATTGCAGAAAGACATAGCGTTCCAAATTTCGTTGCATTTCCAGATCAACATTCTGGGCAAAGGCATCAGCATTGCCGAAATGGTCCACCATCACCGAATGGTCAATGACCAGATCAACGGGGGAAAGGGGGTTAATGCGGTCGGCATCACCACCCATGGCAACCATAGCATCACGCATCGCCGCCAAATCTACCACCGCAGGCACACCAGTGAAATCCTGCATCAAGACACGCGCAGGGCGATAGGCGATCTCTTGATCCGAAGCGGCGTCAGAGCTCATCCTTGCCATAGTTTCGATCGCCTCAGCTGTGACGCTATCCCCATCTTCGTTACGAAGCAGATTTTCTAAAAGCACTTTAATAGAAAACGGCAAGCTGTTGACGTTAGGAAATTTCTCGGCCAGAGCGGCAATAGAAAAGAAATCATAAGTCTTATCACCCACCCGAAGCTGGCGGCGTGATTGTTCACGATATTTAGTAGCGGTTTTGGCCATTATTACCCCCTAATAGCTCGCATAAACGGATTGCTATGCCTTCATCAAAGCCCATCTACACACGGCATCTGGATGATGACACATAGCCCATAAAGCATAACATTTTGGCTAGCCGGGGGGCGCCCCATCACTCGCCTTGAACGAGGACCAGTCGCGGATGATTATAGCAAACAATTTCCCCTTGAGAAGCCCCCTCCCACAGGTTTTGGGGATTGTGACTTGATCTCTGTCTGACAATCGTGATGATGGGGGCAACACAATCCTATGAGCTTGGGTTTATGACAGCACCGCGACTCATCATCCGTGATCTTACCATCAGCCGAGGGGGATATCCCCTGATCACCGGCCTTAATGCCCAGCTTGAGCAAGGGCAAGTGATGCTATTGCGGGGCCCTAATGGGTGTGGCAAGACAACCTTGCTTCGGGGGTTAGCCGGATTAATCCCACAAGATCATGGCGATTTTGCAATCAATGGTATCAGCGCCGCCAGCGATCATGCAAACATGATGCGCCAGCTTGTGCTGATTGGTCATCGCAACGCTAATGCCGAAAGCCTTGATGCTTATCATGCGCTTGCCATGACAGCAGGCTTGGCCGGACTAGCGCCAAGTGCGGATCATATTATGATGGCATTAGAAACATTTGCGATGGCAGGTTTAGCCAAACGCCAGATAAGCCATCTTTCTGCCGGTCAGCAACGGCGGCTTGCCTTGGCTCGGCTAGCCCTATTCACCGCTGAGCCGCATCGGTTGTGGCTTATGGATGAGCCGTTTAACGCCTTAGATGATGATGCCGCCAGCACCCTTAATCATCTGCTTAACCATCATCTAGAATCTGGCGGCGCGGCGGTGATCAGTGGGCATGGCGCAATGCCAATTACCGCCAACCAAACGCTTCATCTGGATCAGCTTAAGGGTCAAACCCAAAGTGGCAAAAAGGAAGACAGGTCATGACCACCCTCTTGTCTATTCCCATGATGCTGTTTGTTCATGATCTGCGAGCAGCTTGCCGTTATCCGGGGGATATGCTGGCATCGGTTATGTTTTTTGTTATGATCACTACCTTGGTGCCGCTTGGCCTAGGCCCTGATCAGGCTTTGCTGGCGCAGATTGCACCGGCTATCATCTGGATTGCGGTTATGCTGGCCAGTTTGCCACAAATGGATCGCCTCTACACGCGTGAGGCCAGAGACGGGGTGCTTGAACAGATGTTGGTCAGCCCTGCGCCCATGCCCTTACTGATGCTGGCAAAAGCCTTGGCGGCGTGGGTGATCATTATCTTACCACTGATTCTATCAGCGCCTGTTCTGGCCGTCATGCTGGGCCTTTCTATCAATGGGTTATTGGCCATTGTGGCGTTCTTGGGTCTTGGCGGACTTTGTCTTGTGCTGATCGGGTCTATGGCGGCAGGATTAACATTGGGGTCAAGACGAAGCGGAGTATTTATTGCCCTGATTGTCCTGCCTCTAGCAATGCCGGTATTAATTTTCGGCGTGATGGCAACTACCGCGGTTTTGACTGGCGGTGATGCGATAGGGCATCTGATGCTATTAGCGGCGTTAACCTTGATTCTGTTGGTGTTAGCCCCGCCTGTTAGCGCGGCGGCTATCCGCTTTGCCGAAGAATAAGACGCGGATGAAAATCACTTGTGACATGACATCGCATCTGGCTTTCGCTTGGCGCGTATATCCATTAAGGTGGCGATATGTTTGACTATTTAGCAAATCCAACCCGTTTTCGCGCGATCACCGCCGTCATTTTTCCTGTGGCGGTGGCGGTAACCGTGGCGGCGTTGCTTTATGGGCTTTATTTGGCCTTTTTTGCCTCGCCTGCGGATTACCAGCAAGGTGAAACCGTGCGGATTATGTATATTCATGTTCCGGCAGCGTGGATGGCATTGCTGGCCTACCTAGCGATGGCGGTAGCGGCGATATTCTATCTGGTCTGGCGGCATCCGCTAGCCGATATTGGGGCGCGTGCCATGGCGGTTCCGGGGGCAAGTTTTGCCCTGATTACCCTGTTGACGGGATCGTTCTGGGGTCGGCCTATGTGGGGAACATGGTGGGTATGGGATGCGCGGCTGACCTCAATGTTAATCTTATTTTTTCTTTATCTTGGCTATATTGCTCTTGCGGATGGGTTTGAGCGTCCTGAACGCGGCAGCAAACCTGCTAGCCTGTTGTTAGTTGTTGGTGTGATTAATCTGCCGATTATCAAGTTTTCTGTGGATTGGTGGAACACCTTACATCAAGGCAGTAGTGTTCTGCGCTTTGGCGGCCCTAGCATTGATCCGGCTATGCTCTTGCCGTTATTGGTCATGGCCCTTGCGATGCTTGGCTGGTTTATCAGTGTATCGATTTTGCGAATGAACACCTTGCTTGCTCAACGGCGGCTCAATGTACTTGAGATCAGAGAACAGTCCCCCCAAAGAGGCAAAGTATGAGCAGCGATTTAGGATTTTTTGCCATGGGTGGATATGGTTTTTATATCTGGTCTTCTTGGGGCGTGGCGGCAGGGATACTTATCGCGGTCACTTGTCACAGCCTTATCCGCTCGTATCTGATCAAAGAGCAGTTAAATCGCCACCTCACAGACAAAACTGATGGAGATCATCTTGACTGATCTCAGCCCAAAGATGCGCCGCGGCATAGGTATTTTGCTGATTCTAGCGGCGTTAGGATTAGCCGCTATGCTAGTGCTTAGTGCCCTGCGTGATCATGTGGTCTTTTTTTATGGGCCATCTGATATTCGGGCAAAGGCAGGACATAGCCAGATTGTTCGGTTAGGGGGATTGGTTGTGGAAGACAGCATCCAGAAAGACCCTGACGGCATCCGTTTCCAAGTAACGGATCAGATCACCAGTATTGAAGTGCGTTATTCAGGTATTCTTCCCGATCTGTTTCGTGAAGGCCAAGGCGTTATTACCGAAGGCCGTCTTGATGGAGATGTGTTTCGGGCTGATAACGTGTTGGCCAAACATGATGAAACCTATATGCCCGCCGAGGTTGCTGATCTGCTCAAAGAACAGGGTGTATGGAAAGGTCAGGAATAATGCCGCATGGGACAGAAATTGGCCATTTTGCCCTTGCTTTAGCGTTTGGTCTGACCATCACACAGGCTTTCGCGTTATTTGCTGGCGCCAGATCGTCATCTGCTGGAATGATCCGGCTGGGCTGGCAGGCCGCGGTCATGACCTTTGTTCTGGTGGCGTTCAGCTTTGCTATGCTGACGCTGGCCTTTTTGCGGTCTGATTTTTCCGTTGCGCTGGTGGCGTCACATTCACATTCCCTTAAACCCCTGCTTTATAAGTTTTCAGGGGTTTGGGGAAATCACGAAGGCTCATTGTTGTTATGGGTTCTGATTCTAACATTTTTTGGAGCTTTGATGGCGGCGCGGCTTCGCCGGATAGAGGAAGGCCGTTCGACCATGGCCTATGCGTTATCAATCCAAGGCATGATCTCGCTTGCCTTTATTGGTCTCATTCTGTTTACCTCAAATCCTTTTTTGCGGCTGACCTCTCTGCCTGATGATGGCAATGGGCTTAATCCTATTCTGCAAGACCCCGGCTTGGCTTTTCATCCGCCTATGCTTTATCTCGGCTATGTTGGTCTATCAGTGGGTTTTGCTTTCGCCGTGGCCGCGTTGATCGAAGGCCGCGCTGATGCGCGCTGGGCTATTTTAGCGCGGCGCTGGGTTTTGCTGGCTTGGGCGGCGTTAACCGCTGGCATCGCCCTTGGCAGTTGGTGGGCTTATTATGAGCTAGGCTGGGGCGGTTGGTGGTTTTGGGATCCGGTTGAAAATGCCTCACTGATGCCATGGCTTGTCGCCACTGCCCTCATCCATTCGTTACGCGTGGTCGAAAAGCGCAATCTTTTTCATAGCTGGACGGTATTGTTGGCTATTTTAGGGTTTGGGCTGAGCCTGATTGGTACTTTTATCGTGCGATCCGGTTTGCTGACCTCGGTTCATGCCTTTGCCAATGACCCGACCAGAGGGATTGTCATCCTTGTTATTATCATGATTGCGGTTGGTATTCCGCTGATGCTTTATGCCATGCGTGCCGGGATGCTAGGCCGTGATACCGTTGCCGAAGCCCCTGCCCTGATCAGCCGCGAAACCGCCCTTCAAGCGAATAATCTTTTGCTGGTGGTGACAACCGCAACGGTGCTCACGGGAACGCTTTACCCCTTGGTCATTGAGGCCATCAATGGCGCGCGCATTTCTGTTGGCCCACCTTTTTTTGAGGCAAGTGTCGGCCCTTTGCTTGGCCTGATGTTGGTGTTCTTACCTGTTGCGCCATTACTGGCGTGGAAACAGGCAAGCGGTTCAAAACTATGGCGGCACATTTGGCCAATGCTGATGATCACTGCTGTTCTTTTGGCAATCGTCCTGATGCTGATTGGCCGCGTCAATGCCTTTGCCCTTGCCACTATTGGTCTGGGGATATGGGTGATGACAGGCGTCGCCGCCGATATCATGGCGGTGATGGGATTATGGCGTCAGCACCCCACAGGCATATGGCGGCGGTTAATAGGCATCCCCCTGCCTCGGCTTGGGATGAACTTGGCGCATCTTGGGGTGGCGGTGTTCACGATTGGTGTCGCTGGGGTGAGTTTTTTTGATGATGAGGTGATCAAACGGCTTCAGATTGGTGACCATATGATCAGTGGCAATGCCCAATTCACCCTTGCCCGTGTTGCCCCTGTTATGGGGCCAAACTATACCGCCACTGCCGCGACCGTGATCAAGACCGCCTCTGATGGTGAGAAGTCTGAGTTCATCAGCGAGATTCGCACCTTTCCCGTTGCCCGAAGCCAAACCACCGAGGCCGCTATCCAGACAGGGTTTCTAGGGGATACATACCTTGTCTTTGGTGGCGGCACAGCAGACCAAGGCTTTGTCATTCACATCTATCAAAAACCCTTAATCACTTGGATTTGGGGTGGCGCAGGCCTGATGGTCATCGGGGGGATAATGACTATGCTAGGCCATTCCGCCCGAAGACAAGAGGTTTAAGCCATGACCTTTCGCCCTGTGTTTATCATCCCTGTTCTAATTTTCTTTTTGTTTGTTGGCGTTTCGTTATGGGGCTTGCTTGCCATTACTAATGGCAGCAGGGACACCCAATCTATCGGGTTTTCTATGGAGGGTCAGGCAATACCCTTGGTGACTTTGCCGCTCCTTAAAGCCACAGATCAAGATGAGTTTTCGTTAACAGATTGGCAAGGCCAAGCCTATGCCATAAATGTGTGGGCCTCATGGTGCCCCCCTTGCCGCGCCGAAGCCCCAGCGATTGAACGCTTATCAGAATCTTTGCCTGTGCTTGGCATCAATCAGCGTGATGAGCAAGAAAACGCATTGGATTTTCTAAACACCTTTGGTGATCCTTACACCGCTATTGGGGTGGATAGGGATGGTAGAGCCAGTATTGAAATTGGGGTTCAGGCCTTACCCGAAACCCTGATTATTGGGCCAGATGGGACGATCATTCTGCATCATCGGGGGCCTATCTTTGCCAATGAGTTAAATGGGGTGATCCGCGATGCGCTCATCACCTTGGGCATGGCGCCATGACCCATCGCCTGATCCCCCAAACCCTGATCGCATTGATGGTGGTCATGATGGTGTCGCTGTCTGGGTCTATGTTTAGCGTGAACCCCCCACCGGCTTATGGGATTTTACCCGAAGAGCAACTGACCAATCCTGCTGATGAAGCCAGAGCAAGAGCGCTGGCGAATGAATTGCGCTGTTTGACTTGCCAGAATCAGACCGTGGATGACAGCAATTCTGATTTCGCCATTACCATTCGCAGCATCATTCGTGAGCAAATCACAAATGGGAAAAGCGATGATGATATCCTCAATTATTTGCGCCAACGCTATGGCGATTATATTCTGTTCTCACCGCCCTTTAACCGGTTGACCATGGTGTTATGGCTTGCGCCAGTTATCCTTTTGCTCCTTGGCCTTGGGATTACCATATGGACACGGCCGCGTCTGGCTAACCCCACAAATGACAGAAAGACAAAAGGATGATGGATGGCGGCTTTATCATCAGCCTGATGGTCATGACAGTTATGGTGATAGCCGTCATGGGGCTTGTTATGCGCGGCACAGGGGTTTTGCCGCTTGGCCGGCAAGGGGGGCTCATCATTCTGCCCATGCTAGGGGCGATGATCATTTATGGCGCTATTGGCACCCCTGAGTTTTCGGATCAGCCCCTTTCCGACAGATTAGAAGAACTTCAGATCAAGGCAGAAATTGAAGCTGAACGCCAAAACATCATAGCACAGCGTCTTGCCGCCGCCGAAGCCTACGCCATGGCGAATCCCGGTGATGTTGCCGCTATGCTGATGCTGGCAGAGGCCGCCGCCGCCGCCAAAGAATATGATATTGAGATCGCCGCCCTTGAGGCCGTGCTAGCCTTAACCCATAATGGAACGGTGCGTGCCATGCTAGCAGAGGCCATGACGCGGCAAGCGGATGGGATTGTCACCGAAGCCGCCGCCGCCTTATTACGGCAAACCATGGCAGAAAACCCTGAAGATTGGCGTGCGCCCTATCTCTATGCCCTTTATGCCAGTCAGAATGGCAATGATGAGCAAGCGATTTTGATTTGGCAAGACTTAGCTAAGCGCGTCAAGACCAGCGAAAATAACCAGCAGATGCTCGACCTGATCAACATGCAGCTACGCGATATGGCCAGAAAAACAGGCCGTGATGAAAAGGAATATGTCATCACGCCCTAATAGCGATTGATGATTTTTCGACAACAGAATTAGCGTTGACGGCGGCGACGGCGGCCTGATCTTTCCCCTCCAGCACCAACGGCGCTAGGATCGTCAAGCTGGCGTGGCGGCATTTTCACCACTGATGACAGTTTAGCGTAAGGGTCTGTTTTATGGGGGATAGCCATGGCCTTTACAAAGTGATCTTGAAACGATGGCTCAACAGCGGTTTCGATCTTTTCAATCCGCCGGACAATATCCTCAACCTCGCGGCGTTGGCCTTTGTTCAAGAGGCAGATTCTCGCCCCTGTACCAGCGGAATTGCCAGCTGAGCGGACATTTTCAATCTCACAATCCGGAATCATGCCAAGAACCATGGCGTATTTTGGCTCAATATGTGTGCCAAACGCCCCAGCCAAAACGACATGATCCACATGGTCAATTTCCAGCTTATCCATCAATAAGCGGAAGCCAGCATAAAGCGCGGCCTTAGCAAGCTGGATCGCGCGAATATCATTCTGCGTAATGGCCACCGTTTCTGAAACCCGATAGCGAAAGGTACGACCGTCTTCTTCGATGCGCGGCGAAATAGCGGCTTTCTTGCCATCCACCACCCCATCTTCAGAAATGATGCCGCAAAGATACATCTCTGACAGCACCTCAATAATGCCAGACCCACAAATGCCGGTAATGCCTGTGCTAGCGATGGCATCCGCAAACCCCTCGTCGTCAGACCATAAATCCACCCCAATCACACGGAAACGAGGCTCAAGGGTTTCAGGGTCAATCTTAATGCGTTCAATCGCCCCCGGCGCGGCGCGTTGACCACTGCTGATCTGAGCACCTTCAAAAGCAGGGCCAGTCGGGGAAGACGCTGCCAGCAAACGCTGGCTGTTGCCGCAAATGATTTCCGCATTCGTGCCCACATCCACCACCAGTGTCATGGCCTCTGCCGCATCAGGGCGTTCCGCCAAGGCCACCGCCGCCGCATCCGCCCCAACATGGCCAGCGATACAAGGCAGAACATAAACCCGAGCCCCTGGATGGACATTAAGGTCAAGTTCACTCGCCATGGTTTCAAACGACTGATCAATAGCAAGCGCAAACGGCGCGCCACCAAGTTCAATAGGATCAATACCAAGCACAAGATGATGCATCACGGGATTGCCCACCAGAACAATCTCGATAATATCGTCTTGGCTGATACCGCCCTGTTGTGCTGCGCCATCAAGCAACTGTTGAAGCCCTTCGCGCACCGAAGCGGTCATTTCCTCTGCCCCGCCTGCGTTAAGGAAGCCATAGGACACCCGACTCATCAAATCTTCGCCGAAGCGGATTTGTGGGTTCATCGCCCCTG
Organism: Alphaproteobacteria bacterium; assembly: GCA_023259875.1. GTDB lineage: Bacteria > Pseudomonadota > Alphaproteobacteria > Puniceispirillales > UBA1172 > UBA12202. The sequence continues at coordinate 4,077 of JALRFL010000082.1, read as the reverse complement.
ATGAGGCCAGCACCTCACCACTATTCATATCACAGAGATGCGCGGACATGGTGGTTGAGCCAATATCAATCGCCGCGCCAACAATGCGTTCCTTAAGACCCGGCCATACCCCAATAATGCGTGTGCCGTCACGCAAGGCAACGGTGATTTCCCATTTTCCTTTGCGCAACACCACTTGAAGTTGGCGCAAAACATGGAGGTCAGCGGTAATATGGCCTTCTACACGATCTGGCCATTGTTCTTTGAGTGCTTCGGCCACACGGCGCAAATCGCCTGAGGGTTCATGCATATCCGGTTCGCGAACAGAAATATAACAAAGCCGAGTGATAGCATCGACATCAATCACTCTGGTATCGGCTTCTTTACGAACCACTTGAGCATGCACCTGTGAGGTGGCAGGAACATCTATCACCGCATCTTTGAGCAAAGTCGATTGGCAAGATAGCCGCCGACCATTAGCGAGACCGCGTTTATCAGCATATCGATCTTCAACTTTTGATCGGGGTGAGACAGAATCTTGCGATGAACGGATACCGTGTTTTGAAAAGTCGCCTTCACCCACGACGACCTGACAACGCCCACACATGGCTCGGCCACCACAAACCGAATCAATATCTACGCCAAGGCTTCGCGCGGCTTGAAGCACGGTTGTTCCGGCAGGCACATGACCTTGTCTGCCAGAAGGGGTGAAAACAACCTTAATATCCTTCGCTTGGGTATCGTTTGCTTCGTTATTGTTGTTCTTGGCGTTTTCAGGTTTTGCCATATCCGTTTATCTCTAGGTTGAACGCAATGGTAAGCTATGCCAATCAGTAACCCGTGAAAAGTTATGCCCTGCGGCGGCGGCGTTCACGATCACCGCGTGCCCCCCGACCTTCGCCTTCGGCCACAGGCTCACGATATTTCTTAATCCAACGGCGGCATTCTGGATCAGTTCCCATCATAACATCCGCGCCCATAATGCCTGACATTTCTTCGGCATGAAGCGGATTCATAATGGCAGAGGTCATGCCTGCCCCAACAGCCATAGCCAAGAAAGCGGCATTCATGCCATGCCGGTTTGGCAAACCAAAGGAAATATTAGACGCCCCACAAGTGGTGTTAACCTTGAGCTCTGTCCGCAGGCGGCGAATCAGATCAAGCGCGGAACGGCCAGCCAGATTAATTGCCCCCACAGGCATGATCAAAGGATCAACCACCACATCTTCGCGTGGGATGCCAAAATCTTCGGCGCGTTCAACAATTTTCTTTGCCACCTCATAACGCACATCAGGGTCTTCGGAAATGCCAGTTTCATCATTTGAGATAGCAACAACAGCGGCGTTATATTTTTTCACAAGTGGCAAAACCACCTCAAGGCGTTCTTCTTCACCCGTCACCGAATTGACCAAAGGCTTACCCTTATAAACAGACAATCCTGATTCCAGCGCCTCAACGATGGAGCTGTCAATGGCCAGAGGAATATCAACATGATCCTGAATCAACTGGATACATTCTGCCAGAATCTTTGGCTCATCAGCCATGGGGATGCCAGCGTTCACATCCAGCATAGTTGCCCCTGCCTCAACCTGAGCCAGCGCATCAGACAACACGCGCGTGTAATCGCCCTCTGCCATTTCTGCGGCAAGCAGTTTACGGCCGGTGGGATTAATTCGTTCACCAATAATGCAAAATGGCTTTTCAAAACCAATCTCAATCTCTTTTTTGTGTGATGACACGCGGGTAATGGTCATGTTTGGGCTCCTCTTTCGATGTGAGTTCGCTTGTATTCTGTTAACACTGATATTTCTTGGCAGCCAAGGTTTTCAAGTCCCTGCCTGATATGCTTTTCAACCGATCACCGTTCATCTGGCTTATTTCGGTGTTGGCACGCTAAACCCTCCCTTTGGAAGAAGCGTAATATTGCCTGCGGCGACTTCTGATGCCCATATGGCGGTTTTGGCAACGCCGCCAAAAGGATAATAGTGGAAATGATGTAATTTGCTCTTGTCATCATTCGCCATGGCTTCGGCTAGGCCTGCGATCAGCAAATGGGGTGATTGCACGGTAAGCAGTTTGGTAACATTGCGAGCCTGTTTGGCAATAAACCGCATCGATGGGCCAATGCCCGAAATCTGGGCAAAACGGAACAGGGTTTTAATTGTGGCTGGGCCTGGAATACCAATGCGAATGGGCAACTCGTTACCAGCCTCACGGATCGCATTTTCCCACGCCACCACCGCGGCGGCATCAAAACAGAATTGGGTTTCGATATAGAGATCAAGGCCTTCACGCTTAGCAAAGGCATTTTTCCATGCCAATGCCTCTGCCAGTTGCGGATCAGTGATATCTGGGCTTCCCTCAGGATGCCCAGAGACGCCGATCTTGCGAATCCCTGCGGATTGCAGAACTCCGGTTTCAAGAATTTCCATGCTTGAGGAAAAATCACCAACCGGATGCGTGACACCGCCGCCAATAACCAAAACTTCGTCAACCTTGGCGCGCGAAGTCATATCCGCCACCAGTTCAGAAAGTTGAGCTTTGGATTTGATTGACCGCGCAGCAATATGGGGAACAGGATTCATGCCGTCATCACGCAAACGCTTAGCGACATTGACCGTATCCACAGGGTCGGTTCCCGGCAGAAAAGTGACATTCACCGTGGTGTTTTCAGCCAGAATATCTGAAAAGCTCTCAATTTTGGCGGCACCGGGTGGGGTCACCTCAATAGACCAATTTTTCCCTGCCTTGGCAATTGCATCTATTGAAATACTCATCTTCCGGCTCCTTACATGGATAAAACAAGCGAAGGTATGACTCTATTAGCCATGCCTAGGGTAATAGATAGGATTCCCGTTTGATAATGGCCAGATGGCGGCTAACAGTCTCTTATTTCCGACAATCTTAATGGCCGTGCTGGCTTATGATGCTTCTAGACCACCTGCTTCAACAATTTTGGCAATCCGGCTTTGGGGGTATTCTTCCACCAATTGATCCGCTTTGGCGTTCGCCTCAGCCTGAAGATCATCGCCGCAAGGCATAGGGTCGGATTTCCGCCATTCTGCCAAATAATCATCGGTTGAATCCGCGCCATCGCGCATCGCCGCCGCGTCAATCGCAATGGCAAAACGCTGAGGCAATTCAACCTTGGCTTGGCGACGATTACGACCGCGACCTTCCTCTGCTACCACCTGTGCAGGGATATCACGCCAATAAATGACAGTTATTGCTGGCACGAGGGGTTAGGCCGAGGGCTTGGATGCGACCATTGCCTTTGCCGTTTCCACCGCAACCGCGGCATCACGACAATAAGCATCAGCACCGATAGAATTAGCAAACGCCTCATTCAAAGGGGCGCCGCCAACAAGCACGATATAATCATCGCGCATCCCTTTTTCGACCAAAGCGTCAATCACCACCTTCATGTAAGGCATGGTCGTGGTCAAAAGCGCAGACATTCCTAGAATATCAGGTTTATGTTTTTCAAGCGCCTCAATGTAGTTTTCAACAGGGTTATTGATACCGATATCAATGACCTCAAATCCAGCCCCTTCCATCATCATGGAAACCAGATTTTTGCCGATATCATGAATATCGCCTTTAACTGTACCAATGACGACCTTGCCCACGCGCGGCGCGCCTGTTTCTGCCAGCAGAGGGCGCAGAACCCCCATGCCCGCCTTCATCGCATTGGCAGCCATTAACACTTCGGGGACGAATAAAATACCATCGCGGAAATCAATACCGACAATCGTCATGCCCTCGACCAGTGCCTTGGTCAACACATCATAAGGTGTCCATCCCCGCTCCAGCAGGATATTTACCCCTTCAACGATTTCCTCTTGCAACCCGTCATACAGGTCATCATGCATCTGCTGAACCAGTTCATCATCATCTAGCTCGGACAAGATAATATCATCATCATCGGACATATCAGACTCCCCTTAACCTGTATAAAATAAACCAAACCTTGCCAAAGGTTCATCCGGCCTGAATTACAGCCCTTCCCCCATCATTAGGGTGCACCTTAATCAGAACGGCTTTTAACCCCGACTTTTACTATCACAGGTACGACATTTTGCTAAAAAATTTAGTGCC
>JALRFL010000253.1 GCA_023259875.1 Alphaproteobacteria bacterium | reverse complement strand
GGCAGTAGCCCTATCAACGTGCCCGATGGCGTCACCCTGTTGGTGCAGGATGGTATGATTTCCGCTAAAGGCAAAAACGGGGAATTGCAAATGGCACTTCCCGGTCAAGTTAGTCTTGAGATCGGCGAAGGTCAGGCGATTGTTAAACCTGTTGATGATAGCCAGAAAAGCCGTGCCCTTTGGGGTACTGTGCGCGCGGTGGTGAATAACATGGTAACGGGTGTATCTGCAGGCTTCACCAAAAACCTGACCATTCACGGGGTGGGTTATCGTGCCCAGATGCAAGGCAATAAACTTGTGCTTGCTCTTGGGTTTAGCCATCCTGTCGAAATGGAAGTCCCGAAAGAGATTTCGGCGTCCGTTGAGAACAACACCCTGATCAAGCTGTCTAGCCATGATAAGGAAATTCTTGGTCAATTTGCTTCAGAAATTCGTTCTAAACGCCCACCTGAGCCTTATAAAGGTAAAGGCGTGCGCTATGAAAATGAACAGATTCTGCGCAAAGAAGGCAAGAAGAAGTAGAGGCAACCATGATAAACTCACGTGAATTATTCTTGCGCCGTAAGGCCAGAAACCGCAATCAGCTTAGCAAGGTTGCCAATGGCCGTCCTCGTTTGACGGTGCATCGCTCATCCAAGCATATTTATGCGCAAATCATTGATGATGTGCGCGGTGTCACTTTGGCTTCAGCATCCACTCTGGATAAAGACCTTAAAGGTAAGGTTAAGACTGGTGCGGATTGTAATGCCGCAGTTTCGGTGGGCAAATTGGTGGCTGAACGAGCTAAGAAAAGCGGTGTGGACACTGTTGTGTTTGATCGCGGCGGTTTCATTTATCACGGCCGGGTCAAGGCGCTTGCAGATGCGGCGCGTGAAGCCGGCTTGAAATTCTAGGAGGAAAGCATGGCTCGTAACGAAGCACGTGACAATCAGCGCGAAGAAACAGAACTCGTTGATAAGCTGGTTGGCATCAACCGTGTGGCTAAGGTGGTCAAAGGTGGTCGCCGGTTCGGTTTTGCTGCTCTGGTTGTGGTAGGTGATAACAAAGGCCGCGTTGGTTTCGGTTCTGGTAAGGCAAAAGAAGTGCCTGAAGCCATTCGTAAAGCCACCGAAGCGGCAAAGCGTAATATGATCCGGGTTCCTCTTCGTGATGGTCGCACTTTGCACCATGATATCGAAGGTCGGTTCGGTGCAGGTCATGTCCTCTTGCGGTCAGCGCCTGCTGGTACGGGGATTATTGCTGGTGGCCCAATGCGTGCGGTATTTGAAACCCTTGGGATTCAGGATATCGTTGCTAAATCTATCGGCACTTCCAATCCGCATAACATGATTAAGGCGACTTTTGCTGCGCTCAAGGCCGTTCAGGCTCCGCGTGCGGTTGCTGCCAAAAGAGGCAAGCGGATGGCAGATATCGTAACAAGCAAGCGTAACAAATCAGACACCTCCAGCAAGGCCGCTGAGGCCGCTGAAGCATAAGTAAAGGGGAATAGGTATGGCAGCGAAAGCAACAGTGCGAGTGACCCAAACCGGTAGCCCAATTGGACGCAGGGCAGATCAGCGACAGACGCTGATCGGACTTGGGCTCAATAAGATTGGCCGCTCAAAGGTATTGGAAGATACACCAGCGATCCGTGGGATGATTAACAAGGTTTCTCATCTTGTACGGACAGATGAACAGAACTAAGGGTGGCCAACAATGAAACTACATGACATCAAAGACAATCTTGGCGCCCGTAAAGTCGGTAAGCGCGTTGGTCGGGGCATTGGCTCTGGCAAAGGCAAAACCTCTGGTTCAGGTCACAAAGGCCAAAAGGCGCGTTCAGGTGTAGCCATCAACGGGTTTGAAGGCGGTCAAATGCCGATTAACCGGCGGTTGCCTAAGCGCGGCTTTAATAATATTTTCCGCCGCCGCTATGCGATTATTAACATTGGTGATCTTCAGAAAGCGATTGACGAAGGCAAGCTGGATAGCAAAAAAGCCATTGATAGTGCGGCGTTAATTGCCTCAGGCATGGTGACAAACGCTCGTGACGGTATTCGTCTATTAGGTCAAGGTGAGATCAAAGCCAAAGTCACAATTCATGTGGCAGGGGCATCGGCCTCGGCCAAAGATGCGGTTGAAAAAGCTGGTGGATCACTGGTTGTTGAAGAAAAAGCGACCAAAACCGAATCCTCAGATAAGGAAAGTGGCAAGTCCTAATGGCTAAAGCCCCGGACAGAATGGCTGTTGGCGCCGGTTTGGGCGCCTTTGGCAAGGCAAGCGATCTTCGCCAGCGTATTATGTTTACGCTTGGCGCGTTGATTGTTTATCGCCTTGGCACCTATATTCCTGTTCCGGGGATTAACCCACAGGTTCTTAACGATATCTTTAGCCGAAATTCATCTGGTCTTCTGGGCATGTTTGATATGTTCAGTGGGGGCTCACTGGGGCGGATGACCATCTTCGCCCTAACGATTATGCCTTACATTACGGCATCAATCATTATGCAGTTGATGACCTCTATCGTACCAAGCCTTGAAACCTTGAAAAAAGAGGGCGAATCTGGCCGCAAGATTATCAATCAATATACCCGTTATCTGACGGTGTTTCTGGCCACGGTTCAGGGTTACGGCATTGCTGTTGGTCTGGAACAAGCCGAAGGCGTGGTCTTTGATCCGGGGATGTTCTTTCGTGTGACCACGGTGGTTACCCTAGTGGGCGGAACATTGTTCCTCATGTGGCTTGGCGAACAAGTCACCCAGCGCGGTGTTGGTAACGGGATATCCCTTATTATCTTTTCGGGGATTGTTGCCAATTTGCCTAGCGCCTTGGCAGGGACATTTGAATTGGGTCGGACAGGGGCGTTGTCGCCATTCTTGATCCTGTTCTTCTTGGTTATGGCTATTGGGGTTATTGCCTTTATCGTCTTTATTGAACGCGCCCAGAGGCGGATTTTGGTGCAATATCCTAAACGCCAAATGGGCAATAAGATGTTTGGTGGGGAATCCTCGCATTTACCGCTTAAGGTCAATGTGCCGGGGGTTATTCCGCCGATCTTTGCTTCATCCCTGTTGCTGATGCCTGTGTCGGTGCTAAGCTTGACAAACACGGCCGATGGTGGCGCAGGATGGCTGGTGACACTCAACGCGCTTCTTGGCCGTGGTCAGCCGCTTTATCTGGCGATTTATATCAGCTTGATTGTTTTCTTTGCCTTTTTCTATACCGCGATTGTGTTTAACCCTTCGGAAACCGCTGAAAATCTGCGCCGTTATGGGGGCTTTGTGCCTGGTATTCGCCCTGGTAAACCCACGGCTGATTATCTGGATTATGTGCTGACCCGATTGACGGTTCTTGGGGCTGCGTATTTATCAGCGGTTTGCGTCCTGCCTGAGATACTAATTAGCAATTATAGCGTGCCGTTTTATTTTGGCGGCACAAGCCTGCTGATTGTTGTGACAGTGACGCAGGATACGGTGACGCAAGTGCAGTCGCATTTAATGGCGCATCAATACGAAAGCCTGATCCGCAAATCAAACTTGAGGGGGAAAAACAGATGATACTGATTCTGCTTGGCCCTCCGGGTGTTGGAAAAGGAACACAAGCCTCGCGTCTAACCAAAACGCGTGGTCTGGTTCAGTTGTCAACAGGTGATATGCTGCGTGAGGCGATTGCAAATGGCACCGAACTTGGCCGCAAAGCCAAATCCATCATGGATGAGGGCAAATTGGTGGCAGATGACATTATTCTTGGCATGATTGCGGAACGCTTATCGTCCCCTGACTGTGCCAATGGGGTTATTCTTGACGGCTTTCCGCGTACCATTGAACAGGCCAAGGGCCTTGATACCATGCTGGTTGAAATGGGATTAAGCGTAAACCATGTCATTGAAATGCAGGTAGATGAAAACATTCTTGCTGACCGTATTTTGAAACGGGCGCAAGAATCCGAACAGGTTCGTGATGACGATAATGTTGAGGTGCTGAAAAAGCGCCTTAAGGTGTATCATGAAAATACAGCTCCTATTATTCCTTATTACAAGGATGGGGGCAAAGTTAGTGTTGTTGACGGTATGCAGCCGATTGAGGATGTTGCCGCAGCAATAGATCGCATTCTTAACGGTCAGGAGGGCTGACCGAGCTTGACTGTAATTCGCTTATGGCTATAATTCGCGCTTTAGTTTATATGGTAGTGCGAAAGACCCCATAAGAACAGGAATTCCGGTCGTTATTGTAAAGGAGAAGGCAGTGGCTCGTATTGCTGGTGTCAACATACCAACGAAGAAAAGGGTTAAGATTGCCCTGACCTATATTCATGGAATTGGCGCAACTTCTGCCAATCAAATCTGTGATAAGGCTGGATTATCTGATGAGAGGCGTGTCAATGACCTCACCGAGGATGAATTGACACGGATCAGAGATATCATTGATGCTGATTTTCTTGTTGAGGGGGACTTGCGCCGCCAAACATCTATGAGCATTAAGCGTTATCTGGACTTGGGTTGTTTGCGTGGCCTGCGCCATCGCCGCAACTTGCCAGTTCGTGGTCAGCGAACCCATACCAATGCACGGACACGCAAAGGTCCGGCAAAGGCTATTGCTGGCAAGAAGAAATAGGGCGGACAGGAGAGTATTATGGCAAAGCAACCCACCCAAGCACGTGTAAAACGCCGTGAGAAAAAGAATATCACGAATGGCGTCGCGCATGTCAATTCGTCCTTTAACAACACCAAAATCACCATTACCGATGTTCAGGGTAACGCCATTTCATGGTCATCCGCTGGCGGTATGGGGTTTAAGGGTTCACGGAAATCTACCCCATTCGCGGCGCAGATGGCTGCCGAAGATGCCGGTAAAAAAGCCATTGAACATGGTATGAAAAACATTGATGTGCAGGTCAGTGGCCCAGGGACGGGTCGCGAATCTGCTCTGCGTGCGCTTCAGGCGGTCGGCTTTAATATCAGCTCGATCCGTGATGTCACACCAATTCCACATAACGGGTGCCGCCCGCGTAAGCGTCGGCGCGTCTGATTATTATTCAGACCGCAAGGTAACCCATTTCCTCAGCCCTTAACAGAGGCGGCTGATGGCAGGCATGAAAGAAGGAAACTGGCTATGATCGAATTGAACTGGCAGGAATTGAAAAAACCAGAAAAGCGCAACATCAAATATGATGAGTTGAACGCAAATAAAGTTACCATGACCATTGAGCCATTTGAACGTGGCTTTGGGGTGACTGTTGGTAACGCGTTGCGCCGCGTTTTGCTGTCTTCGCTTCAGGGGGCGGCGATTACTTCGGTTCAGATTCAAGGCGTTCTGCATGAGTTTTCATCCATCGCTGGCGTGAACGAAGATGTTACCGATATCGTTCTTAACCTTAAGGGTGTTGCGGTCAAAATGTCCGTTGAAGGCCCTAAGCGTCTGCGCCTGAATGCCGAAGGCCCATGCGTTGTTACCGCTGGAATGATCAATATGGTCAACGGCGTTGAGATCATGAATCCTGACCATGTTATCTGCACCCTTGATGAGGGCGCAACCCTTGGGATGGAATTGACGGTGAACACTGGCAGTGGCTATGTTCCTGCCAGCGCAAGCAAACATGAAGACCCGCCTATCGGACTCGTGCCGATTGATGCGATTTATTCCCCTATTCGTCAGGTTGCGTATAAGGTGGAAAACACCCGTGTGGGTCAGCGTACGGATTTTGATAAACTGATTTTGACTGTTGAAACCGATGGT
>JALRFL010000247.1 GCA_023259875.1 Alphaproteobacteria bacterium | reverse complement strand
CCCGAACATCTACAACCACCTCAGACGATCCACCCAAGCGGCGAAAGCGTTGATCTTGAAGCGTTCTCACCAATTTCGCTTGAGTTTCCAGAGGCAAGTCACAAACCTCATCAAAATAAAGCGTGCCACCATGCGCCTGTTCAAACAATCCAACCACCCGATTGCCATCTTGGCTGCTTTCTGACCCAAAGAGTTCAATCAATGATCGTTCTGAGGACAGCAAGGCACAATTCACCATAACAAAGCGGCCATTCTGGCGGCTAGATTGGGCATGGATATTGCGCGCCAAAAGCTCTTTGCCAGACCCCGATGGGCCGGTAATAAAAATTCGGCTGTTTGTTGGGGCTACTTTGGCAATAGTCTGCCGGATGCTGGTAATTGCCGCAGACGAACCAATCTGATCCAAAGTCATGCTGTTTCTGCGTTTTAACTCATCATGTTCGGCGTCTCTGGCGGCATTTGCCAAAGCCCTCTGACACAGCAAAATCAACTGGCCAGATTTGAACGGCTTTTCTACAAAATCAAAGGCTCCGTCCTTCATAGCCTGAACCGCCGTTTCGATATTGCCATGCCCAGATATCATGATGGTGGGGACATGGGGATAATATCGGCGTATCCATTTTTGCAATTCAAGGCCATCCATATCTGATTGCCGCATCCAGATATCCAGAATAATCAGTGATGGTGGCTTTCGGGTCAGTTCCTCACGCGCGGATTCTGCATTATTTGCCTCACGCACATCATAGCCTTCATCCTCAAGGATAAGGCGAACCATTGACCGGATATCAGGTTCATCATCAACAACAAGAATTTCGGGTTTCATGCTTAACCTGTTGCCTCCTCATCCCAGATGGCAAATTGCAAGATTACTATCGCACCATGATATCCTTCTGGCCCTTCTATGTCAGGGTCATCCGTGCTGGCAAGGTGCAGTTTACCGTCATGGTCTTCCATAATTTTGTTCACAATAGCAAGGCCAAGCCCCGTTCCCTTTGTGCGATTTGTCACATAGGGGTCTGTTAACTCTTTTCTCCCTTCTTTGGGCAAACCGGGGCCGTTATCAATCACCCTGACCTCGACCTGATCATCCGTGGTCAAAACAGATACCAACAGCTTTTTGTCCTTGGTGTTAGCCTCTGTCATAGCGTCAACCGCGTTCTGAAACAGATTGGTGATGGCTTGACGGATCATACCATCATCACAAGCGATATGAATAGAATTGAGATCATGGAAATCTTTTTCAAAGCTGATATCCGCGTCACTGCCCTGAAACAACATGATCTGAGAGTTAACAATCTCAATCAGATCGTGAGGGGCAATATTCGGAGCTGGCATTCGGGCAAAGGCTGAAAATTCATCCACAAGGCGGCGAATATCATCCACTTGTCTGATGATCATTTCCACATTTGAAGTGAAACTGGCGTGTTTATCCGCATCGGCGATAGTGAACTTTGAAGACAATCGTTCTGCTGCCAATTGGATTGGAGTGAGAGGATTGCGGATTTCATGGGCAATCCGGCGTGCGATATCAGCCCAAGCGGCCTTGCGCTGGGCATCCATCAGATCACTCACATCATCAAAGGTCACGACATAACCGACCAGACGGCCTGCTACGGTTTCTCGCGTGACTCTAGCCAGCAAGGTCAACTGAATATCATCCCGATGAATGTCGATATTCACCTCTGGGGCTCTTTGGGTTAAATTGGCGGCACGACCAAGCACATCTGAAAACTCTGGCACCACATCTACCAGTTTTTTGCCAATCACCTGATCTGGGGTGAGATGAAGCATAACCTGTGCCGCCAGATTAGGCAGGGTGATAATCTGTTGATCATCAATCCCGATCACCCCTGATGACACCCCTGCCAGCACCGCTTCGGTGAACTCGCGCCGTTTATCTAATTGGATATTGGCTTCGACCAGCTCTTGGCGGTTTTTGTTCATCTCATCCAGCATCTTATCAAAAGACGCCGCCAATTCGCCAATTTCACCGCTATCGGCCAATACGCCAACACGCGTCGCGTGATCCCCTGATCGCACCTTATCAGCCACACTGATGATAGAACTGATAGGGGTGACAATGGCATTAGCAAAATTAAGCCCAAGCCATACCGAGCCCAGCAACAGCAATAACGAGACCATACCAAACATGACCGCAAAACTGATCTGAAGATCCAGCTGACGGATATCCAACACCTGATAGGTTGACGCCGCAAATTGCGTTCTATCAACCGCCGCTAACACGGTGGGGTCAACAAACCGCCCAACCAACAGATAGGCATCAACAAACTGATTTAGGCGCAAGCCTGCCCTGATGCGGTTATCGTTTTCTGTATCAGCGATGGCGACCTCACCTTGTTTGGCCTTATCGTAAAACTCATCCCCCAAATTCGCAAAGGTAATCGCATAAGCGTATTCTGAGTTCGCCAGAACGCGGCCTGTGGAATCCACCACCAAAGCCTCTGTCATATTGCGAACACCTGCCTGATTGGTCAGGAACAGGTCAAACCGATTGCGGTTTCCGATCAGATTAGGAGCTTCGCGGTTAATGTCATTCGCCATAGCAAGCAATTGCCCACTTACCGAGCGTTTATGTTCCTCAAGATAGGAATTGGCGATAGTCACCGATTCCTCAACCGCCGTTGAAATTCGTTCGTTGAACCATCCCCGAAGGGAATAATCGAGAACAAAAATGGCAAAGCCCATGACGATTAATGAGGGCAAGACCGAAATAATACTGAATAAACTGGCTAGCCGCCAATGCAGTTGATAACCAGCCAGACGGCGTTTTCTTTCCCGAAAAAGATTAATGATGCGGCGGAAAACAAAAATCGAAAGGGTCAATAATACCGTAACATCAAGCCCCAACAAAATGAGCGTGAAATCCGATTTTCCATCTAGAAACCTAG
>JALRFL010000086.1 GCA_023259875.1 Alphaproteobacteria bacterium | reverse complement strand
GGAGATAAATTAGAAGTATTTGGAACTGCAATACCAAGTTCCACAATAATTGTTGAAATTAAGGGACCTCAAAAGAACACAATCAACACCAGAGTTATAGAAGTAGAAAGTACAGGAAATTGGAAATTGAATAAGAAGGCGAGTATTTTATTATTTTATATTAAGGATGCGTTCATGCTACCTATTATTAAATCAGGGCTGATGGCGGCAAGCCGCGAGATTTCAACCATTTCTAATAATATCTCAAATGCCGGAAGCACAGGGTATAAGCGCAGTTCAAACGAATACACCGATGTTTACGCTACCACGGTGGATCAGGTCAAACGTTCCACCACTGGCATGGGTAGCCGTAGCCAGATGAGCCGTGTGGATCATAGCCAAGGATCACTGAAAACGACCACCATGTCCCTTGATCTTGGGGTGTCGGGGAATGGAATGTTTATTGCCCAAGACCCTAATGATGGCGGCGTATATTATACGCGTGATGGCAGTATGAGCCTCAACAACAACGGACAGATCACAACGAATAATGGCCGCTTGCTGATGTCCGCGAATGGCCAACCCTTGACCATCCCTTTTGCCGTGATTGACGGCGGCGGTCAACGCCAGTTGATCGATTCTATTTCCATTAGCCGCAAAGGCGAAGTCGTAGCCCAATACGGCACCTCAACCCGGGTAAATGCCGGGCAAATTGGACTAGCACGGTTTAGGAATATGAACGGCCTGCAACAGCTGGGTTTGAATGAGTTTAGCGAAACCGCCTTATCTGGGGCGGCGATCATTGGCGCCCCCGGCGCAGACCCTTTTGGTCAGATCATCCAGGGCAGTATTGAGGCCTCAAACACCGAAATTTCTGATGAAATGGTAATGATGATGCGCGCCCAGCAGGCGTTTTCTGCCTCATCCCGAATGATGCAAACCGAGGCGGATATCATTAGCCGCTTTATGTAAGCGTTATGACAGTTGGGGCGAATGAGCCTACCGGACAGGAATGGTTAGGCTAACATTGGTAAGGTTCAGCGTCATTTCTTCGTTGATTTGCAAATCCCCTTCAAGGCTAACCGCCAACGCCTCATCAACCGATAACACCATGCCCAATGGCCGGATCGGCGCGTGCTTGAGGTGCGATAGCATATCGGCAAAACGCTGATCAGGCATCGCCATATCTACCTGCATGACGCGTTTATCCATGCGGATAATAACCGTCCCTTTGATCTGGGTTAGCTGATGGTCAGGGATGATGGTCACCACACTTTGCCCACGGGCAATATTTACCAATTTGCACATGGCGACCAATTTTTGTTCTTGCTTTAATCCGCTGAGTTGCACTTCCATTGCTTGAATGGTCATGCTGATATCATGGGTTTGTTGCCACTCACTCATCCGGCCATCGACCCGTTATCAGCATCGCTAATATGCTGGCGCAAATGCTTGATTGCCGCGGCTTTGATCTGGGACACGCGGCCGGTGGTCACTTCCAGCACCTCGGCGATTTCATAGACATTCAGCTCTTCGACATAATACAGCTGGATCACCAACGCCTCGCGTTCAGGCAAGGTTTTCAGTGCATTTTTCAGCAAACCCTTTAACTCAATATCATTCATTGCCTCTTCTGGGCTGTTGCCTTCGGACACGAACCAGATGGAAAACTCATCATAAACCGTATCCAAAGACTGATGATTATTGGCCTGAAAGGCTTTTTCCCATTCCATCATTTCGTGTTCATCAATACCGATATGTTCGGCGATTTCATGGCTCTTGGGGTCTCTGCCTAAACGAACACGCAGCTCTTGTTCTGCCTCACGGCTGCGCTGATGCATCTTAATTGTGGTGCGGCAAAGGTTAGAATTTTTGCGCAAATAATCAATGATTTCCCCGCGTATCCGCAAACTGGCATAGCTGGAAAAACTTGCGCCTTCTTTGACGGTGTAATTCTGCGCCGCGATCACCAAGCCATAATAACCGATCTGGATCAGGTCTTCGATTTCTACCGACAGATGAACACGCCCATGCATATGCCATGCGATTTTTTTCACCAGCGACAGGTGATCTTGGATCAACTGCTCAACATCTTGTTTTTGTTCAGGGTAATGCGCTTTCATACTATAACCCCTCCCATTCCCCGTGATGGAAAAACCGGATGCCTGTTGAGGTATTAATCGGCGCGGCCAAGACCTGTTTTGCTAATTTCTGAAACGCCAAGACTTCGGGGGTATCACTGCCTTGGGTAACAATGGGCTTGCGGTTCACAATCGACGCTCTGATGCGTTGGGAATGGGGGATATGCCCCCCGTAACGCAGGCGGACATCAAGAAATTTCATGGCAATCGCGTTGAACCGCTCAAAGTGCTTTTTGGCCTCGGCTTCGTTATTGGCCATATTCACCGCGATAGTAAAATCTTTTGTTCCCATTTCCAGATTAGCCGCTTTAATAAAGGAATAAGCGTCTAGGAAACTGGTTGGCTCGCCTACCAGCACAACAACCGCGCGATCCGCCGCAGAAACAAAAGACACCGAGTTATCCGAAGCCCCAGCAGGAACATCAACAATCAGAATATCCAACTCATCTTCTAACTCATCTAATAGCCGAACAACCTCATAGCGGTGTTTGCGGTCGATATTCAGCACCTCTAGCAAGCCTGTGCCACCTGATATCACCATCACCCCGTTAGGGCCTTTGCACATGATTTCGGATATGGACTTACTGCCGTTTAACACATCGCTAATATAATGTTGGGGGTTAATTCCCATCAGGATATGAGAATTGGCCATACCAAAATCAGCGTCAAAAATGGCAACACGCTTACCAAGTTTTCGATAGGTCAGAGCAAGGTTAACGGAAACACTCGTTTTCCCAACTCCCCCTTTGCCACTGCATACTGCGATAGACGTTGCCATTACCATTTCCTAATATATGCACAAGTCTATTACTATATGCAATTTTTGATCCAGCAAATCCTTATCTTGCTAAACTTAATGTGATTACCCTGTCTGGGATGGGTTTGCTAGCGGTGTTGTGGTGATCGTTTCTTGTGACGGGGTCTGCATCGGAATAGCAACAATATCGGTAAGCGCATCGTCTTCCATCTGGGTGCCCATCACCAACTGGGTGTTGATTTCCACGGGCGCACCCGGCATCAAACTATCCTGATCCAGCATCACATCCCGTTCTACCAAGACCGCACCGTTCATATCTTTGACCATAAAACGGATCATCGGCGCTTCAATCGCGGCGGTGTGAAGGTTTGTCACCACCCCTTTGATGCGGACCGTATCCCCCATGCGTACGGCGTCCAGATCGCTTATTTCAATCTGTTCCATGGCTGTTGTGGTTAACCCTGTTCCCTCAAACCATGAGGTTGCCCAAGGCACCAAAGCCTGCAGATGGTCGCGCATCCCATATGCCCCGACCGACAGCCCCATCACGGCCACCAACATCAGCATAGCCAAGCGGTGGCCTGATCGTGTCATCATATGCTTGCGCGTGTCATTGACCAGATGCTTAAGCCCATCCATTTCATAACGAAAGGATTGAATGGCATCTTTGTTTTCTTGGCCTTGTTCAAGGGCCTGTTCATAAAATATCTTGGCGCTTTCAATGTTATCACGGCTTTCGGTTTTATGATTTTCCACCTCTTTAGCAAGGCGTTCGTTTTCCCATTTCAGCCTCTGCATATGGATGCTGATTTCGGTTTCTGCCTTATCTTGCTGAGGGGTGGGGTGATCCAATGTTTCCATAAACTTTGCCGCTGCGGCTTTATCTAGGACAGGGCCATGCGTAGGCTTTGGGTCCATAGGATTAGCATAGCGCCGCTGATTAGCATGAGGCGCGTTCATTTCTTCTTTCATGATTTGGGTGAACACATCACTGATCTGGTTTGGCTTTTTCAGCGTAATTTCTGGATCATTAGTCGCGCTGATTTCCACCTTGCCATCACGCGTAGTGGTTTCAAGGATCATCGCGTCTGCACCCAATTGCGACAGAATTTGATCCATAGCGGTTGCCGTATCTATCGCCGATACTTTAATGGTTGTCATATTGATCTCTCCTCATACATAAGGCGTTGTTATCTTGGCTTAGCTGTCGGCTTCGCCTGTTATCGTTGCCACAAGATCAATCTTGCGGTTATCAGGAATTTCGGTAAATCCGATCACAATCATATCGTCGATATGCTGGCGGATCAGACTGGACAAAGACCGGCGGATGACGGGTGAGACCACAAGGATAGCCTGTTTGCCCTTTGATGACATATCATCATTGATCTGGTTCAGATGCGTCAGCAGTTTTTGCGACAGATCATTGTCAAGAATTAAGCCTTCTTCACCACTTTGCTTTTGCATTGTGATCAGCATATTTTCCAAATCAGACGCTAGCGTGACCACTGGCAAGGGATTGTTGAGTGGCGCTACCTGCTGAATTAACATCCCTGCCAAGACCGGCCTTAAGGCCTCTGCCATGTCTGAGATGCTCATATTGCGGGCAGCTAAATGCGATAGATTTTCAAGTATCCGGCGCATATCACTAATTGGCACGCGCTCCTCAAGCAATGCCCGCAACACCCCTGTCAAGCTATGGAGCGGGATCAGCTTTGGCACAACTGATTGCACTAAACTTGGTGCCGTCTTTGCCAGATTATCAAGCAATTCTTGAATATCATCTTGGCCGATCAACTGGCCGGCATATTTATAGATCAGATGGCTAAGGTGCGTGGCAAGCACCGATTCAGGGGCAACAATCACATAGCCCTTGCTTTCGGCTTCACGCGCTTGGCTCGCATTAACCCAGATCGCGTCCATACCAAAGGTGGGATCCTTAACCTTGATCCCATCCAATTTGAGATTGGTGTCTTCCCCGGGGATAGCCAGTTTGCGGTCAGGATAAACCTGATCTTCACCAACAATCGTTTGCCCTAGCTTGATTTGATAGGTGTTTGGCTCAAGCGTCAGATCATCTCGGATGCGAACGGATGGAATAATAAAGCCTAGCGCCTTTGATACACGCCGGCGTATGCCTGTCACTCTTGCGCTTAACAGGCCACCATCATTGTCGTTGACCATCTCAACCAGCCCATAACCCAACATGATGGAAATAGCGGAATTATCTGCAATTTCAGAAAGATTGATATCTTCACTACTGGATTCTTCGTCGCTTTCATCAAACATATCTTGGATATCTTCAGGGGTTTTGTTCAATTCGCGGTAATAAGACATCATCGCCAGCATAGCGGCAATTCCTGATGCCCCAAGAAACAGCAAATTAGGCATAGCCGGGATAATACCAATGATCGCAAGCACCACCGCAACGGGTATCCATGCGCGCGACAAATTGATCTGGCGACCAATGTGTTCGGCCATATTCTGGGTAGAGGACACACGGGTGACAATAATCGCGGTTGAAATCGCCAACAGCAGAGAGGGAATTTGCGCAACCAGACCATCACCGATTGACAACAGAATGTAGTTTTCTGCGGCGAGGGAAATTGGCAGATCATGCTGACCAATGCCAATGATCAAGCCGCCAACAATATTAATAATCAAGATCAGGATTGATGCCACCGCATCACCTTTGACAAACTTGGACGCACCATCCATTGACCCGTAGAAATCTGCTTCGCTGGCAATCTCTTCGCGCCTTAACTTGGCCTCTTCGTTTGATAGCACCCCTGCGTTAAGGTCTGCGTCAATCGCCATTTGCTTACCAGGCATGGCATCAAGGGTGAAGCGGGCGGATACTTCCGATACCCGCCCTGCACCACGCGTAATCACCAGCAGATTAATAATGATAAGGATAACAAAGACAAAAATACCAACCGCATAATTGCCAGCGATCACAAAGGCACCAAAGGCCTCGATCACCTCACCTGCGGCGTTGCTACCGGTATGCCCCTCAGTCAAAACAATTCGGGTTGAAGCCACATTGAGCCCCAATCGCAACACGGTTGCAATCAACAAAAGGCTGGGGAAACTTGAAAACTCAAGCGGCCGATAGGTATGCATAGCAACCATCAAAATCAGCAATGAGACCAAAATATTGCTGATAAAAAACACATCTAACAATATGGGCGGCAAAGGCACTACCATCATGGCCACAAGAATAAGGATGCCAATGGGCAGAACACTGCCGCCAAGAATGTTTTTCAGATTGGCGATATTTAATCGCTGCATCACCATATCCATCACATCACCTCATTCAAACCAAACAGACGCGGCGAATGACCAACAGATTCCGTCAAGAAATCGCTGTCAGAAAACTGACAAAACTTCCGCTTCTTGACCCCTAGCGAATATCTTATCGCATTGTTTTTACATTGTTTTATCATCGTCATCATCGTTATGTTCCATCTGGCGACACGCGCCTTATATAAAAGGAAAGGCAAAAGCCGTGCCATCATGCCATTTGGCGCTAATTTCTTAGGCAAGAGAGGCTGGCACAGATTATGCATAACTCACGGCGAAACCTGTTTTCACGGATGGAGAAAACCATGATGAATGTAAAAGTGAAGCCGCTCGCAATGTTGCCTTTGGTGGCTCTGCTTGGTGCCTGTCAGGTGCCAGTTGTCCTTCAGTCTGGGGATGCGACCTCGTCCCAGCTCAATTCCGCCAGCCTTACCGACCTTGATATGAGCCAAACGGAATCGCTCGCAGCAGTAAAAGAAGTTTTGGACGCCAAAGCAGACCAAATCCCGACTTTATCTGCTGTTGGTTATGCGGTGATATCTTCACAGCCTGGCCGAACAGATGCTCAGAAGCGTTTGATGGCAATCCGCGCCGCTCGCATGGCAGCGATGCGTGATCTGGCAGAGCAAATTCACGGCCTGCAAGTGGACAGCTCTACCACCGTCATTGATCTGATGGTTCAAAACGACACTTTCCGCGGCATTGTCACTGGTACTATTCGCGGCGCACGAACCGTTCGTATCAACCCAACCGGCAGCGATACTTATGAAATCGTTCTGGAAATTGACCGTGATATGATCGCCTATCTGATGGATAGCGCTAGACGGATTGGTTAATCCCAAAAGGATAGTGTTTCATGTCTTTTGCCGCTTGCTTCACATCCCATCTGCTAGGGGATTACAACCGCGCCAGCCTATCCCAAGTTTTTAAGGGGGCTTTATCTGCGATTTTGATGATCTTTGTGGCGATGGTCTTGATGCCGAAGACCGCTAAGGCTGATTTGAGCTTTACCGAGGCCACTGGCCGCGCGGTGATACAGCACGAAACTACTGCCGAAGAAGCAAGGATGCTGGCGCTTGAAGATGCGCTATATTTAGCGGCACTTCAGGGCGGTGCGCGCATTGACGGGTTTTCTTCTGTCAGCACAGATACCAGCCTGAATGATCATTTTGTGATCAGGCCAGCCAGCACAATTATGGATTACACTATCGTTAACGAAGTCCAAGACGATACCCATTACTCGGTGAC
>JALRFL010000160.1 GCA_023259875.1 Alphaproteobacteria bacterium | reverse complement strand
CTAAGGCGCCGCCAATATGGCTACGAATAATTTCTGTCATTCTGCTTGATCCCAATGTTTCACTCACGATAGCATAAATCAGTTTTGAGGAAAGAGACAACATGACTGAATTGAAAATCCTGCGCCATACGTGTTTTGCTGATCATATCGTCCCTATAGGTCATCCAGAACGCCCAGATCGTATTCATACGATTAACGCCATGCTTGATCAGCAGTTTTCCGACTGTGATCAGGCCGAACCACCTGCGGCTGATCTTGATCATCTTCGGCTAGTCCATGAAGACGCCTTTATTGATGCAATTTTTCAATCCGCCCCTGATGAAGGTTTGGTAAATCTTGATGGGGATACGGTCATGTCCCCCCAGAGTTTGGCAGCGGCACTGGCAGGCGCAGGTGGCGCGGTTGAGGCCACACGGCAAGTGCTAACGGGTGAAGCCAGCCGCGTTTTTGTCGCCTCACGCCCACCGGGGCATCATGCGGAACCAGCGAAAGCCATGGGGTTTTGTCTCTTTTCCAACGCCGCCATCGCCGCAAAATATGCTATCGCCGTTCATGGTCTGGATCGGGTCGCAGTGGTGGATTTTGATGTCCATCATGGCAACGGCACCCAAGCCGCGTTCTGGTCAGACAGCCACACGGTTTTTGCGTCAAGCCATCAGATGCCACTTTATCCCGGCACGGGGGCGAGGGATGAAACGGGGGTGGGGAACATTTTTAATGCCCCTATTGATGCCGGAACAGATGGCGACACCATCAGCCGGATATGGCAAGAGTATCTGTTGCCAAAGGTGGCGGCTATGGCGCCGGAATTGATCATTATTTCGGCAGGGTTTGATGCCCATCGCCTTGATCCTTTGGGGGGATTAAATATGGAAGCCGAAGATTTCGCCAATATCACCCGAATGATTCGTGATCAGGCCGAAGACCTTGCCCATGGGCGGATCGTTTCCATCTTAGAAGGCGGTTATGATCTTGATGGATTAAGGGATTCGGCAGCAGCGCATCTAACGGTCTTGCGTTAACCGTCCTCACCCAGCCAATCTTTTATCACGGCATCGGTATGCTCACCGCAACGCGGCGGCGGTTGACGATAGGTAACGGGCGTGTCTGAAAACTTAATGGGGTTGCCGATTAAGCGCACCTCACCATCTTGAGCCAAATCATACGGCATCCGAACAATCATATCACGCGCCGCCACTTGGTCTGAGGCAAAGACCTCGTCAAGGGTGTGGACAGGGCCGCTAGGCACGCCTTGGCTTTCCATTTTGGTCAGCAATTCGGCTTTATCAAAGCCTGCCATAGCGTCTTCAAGCAACGGGATCAGTATGTCCCGATGTTTCACCCGAGCCGGATTTGTGGAAAACCGTTCATCTTCGGCAAGCTCTGAACAGCCAAGGATAGTGACAAAACGGCGAAACTGCTCATCATTTCCGACCGAGACAATGATATGCCCATCCCTTGTGGAAAACACCTGATAAGGCACGATATTAGGATGAGCGTTGCCGTAGCGTGGCGGCACTTTCCCATTCAGCAAGTAATTTGCCCCTTGATTAACCAGCCACGACACTTGGCTATCTGCTAGCGCAACATCAATATGCTGACCTTTTCCGGTGGCGTGGCGGTGATGCAATGCCGCTAATATCCCTGTGGTGGCGTGCATTCCACACATCACATCCACAATCGCAACGCCAACCTTATAGGGTTCTCCCTCTGGTGGCCCTGTGAGGGACATAATACCAGAATAGCCTTGTATCATGGCATCATATCCTGCGCGTTTAGCGTTTGGCCCTGTCTGGCCAAAACCTGTGATTGAACAGTAAATCAGGCCAGGATTTATGTGGCGCAAGCTGTCGTAATCAAGGCCATATTTTGCCAAGCCCCCGACCTTAAAATTCTCAATAAAGATATCGGCTTTAGCGGCTAGTTTTCTGACGATTTCCGCGCCGTCATTGGTGGTGAAATCGATCGCCACCGAACGCTTATTGCGGTTAGCGCAAAGATAATATCCACTTTCGGTCGAATCTTCCCCTTGCGCATCTTTCACATAAGGCGGCCCCTTGGCATCCTTGGCTGTGGGTGCCGTAGACAGCGAAACGTTCAGTGCGAGCTATATCATCACACAAGC
>JALRFL010000159.1 GCA_023259875.1 Alphaproteobacteria bacterium | reverse complement strand
AATGAAATTAAACCTGAACTGACGAAAACCGAAAACACGCTTTCTCGGATTAGTAAAGACATGGGGCATATCGGTAACACCGAACCGACTGAAGTTTTACAGCATCAGTTAATTCAGATTACCAATGTCACCGCAAAAATAGAAAAATTATCTGCTTTAACCTCATACCGTTTAGCCGCGACCAAAGCGTATGATGCCTTGATCAGAAGCCGGTTGAGAGAATTGCGTGAAACACGCATAGATAATTTTCAGACCATCGCACAGTTTCTTGAACGGCGGCTTGTTCCGGCGATCCGGACTTGTTTTGCTTTTCAAAGCCGGCTTGAAGATGTCGCGCTTCGTGCCCAGCGCAGCAATACGCTTCTTCGTACCCGAATTGAAATGCAAATTCAGATTCAAAATAACGCTTTGCTTTCCTCTATGGAAAACCGAGCGAAACAGCAATTACGGCTACAAGAAATTGTGGAATTGCTCTCTATCGCGGCGATCACTTATTATCTGGTCAGCCTGTTGTCTTATCTTCTCAAAGGGGTGAAATCAGACCAATTTTCTCTGGATAAAGATGTGATTCTTGCCATCTCTATTCCGGTGATTGCTGTTGCCTTGTTTATGGTTCTGAAACTGGTTCGGAAACATATGGATAAAGAATAGCCCAAAACCCCAAATAATTGGTGGCATCATGCCCAAGAGATGATTAGAATTTGTAAGCCGTTTTATGTTTTGTCCTCTGAGATGCCATGACCAAAACAACAGAATATGATTATGTCATTATTGGAGCAGGGTCTGCTGGCTGTGTTCTGGCAAACGCCCTTAGCCGCGATGGCAGTTATCAGGTGCTGATCCTTGAAGCAGGCAAGATGGATCGCAATCTCATGATACATATTCCGGCAGGTGTGTATCGCGCCTATAAGAATAAAAAGATCAACTGGAATTATGACACTGCCCCAGAGCCTTCCCTTGACGGTCGAACTGTTCCCGTGCCGCGTGGTCGGGTTGTTGGTGGGTCATCTTCGATCAATTCTATGGTTTATATGCGCGGCCATCCCCTTGATTTTGATCATTGGGCGGATGAGTTTGGGCTAGAGGAATGGCGGTTTGAACATTGCTTGCCTTATTTCAAAGCTGGTGAGACTTCGGATAGAGGCGGTGACGAATGGCGCGGCGATTCTGGCCCATTGGGCGTCACTCGCGGATCACTGGACAGTCCCCTTATTGATGCGCTTCTCGAAGCAGGTGATCAATCCGGTCAAGGACGGTCAGAAGATTTGAACGGATTTCACCCAGAAGGTATTGCCCGTTATGATGCCACGCGATGGAATGGCAAACGATGCAGTGCCGCGGTGGCGCATCTTCACCCGGCGTTACGCCGAGGCAATTTGACCCTTGAGACGGGCGCCTTGGTGTCACGGCTTACCCTTTCGGGAAATCGGGTGACAGGCCTTGAATATGAACGCAATGGAAAAGCGTTAAGGGTTCAGGCGCGGCGCGAAGTGATTTTGTCAGGTGGGGCAATAAACTCACCCCAACTGTTGTTGATGTCCGGCATAGGGCCTGCTGGATATTTGCGCGAAAGGGGCATTGAGCCGTTGATATCCTTGCCGGGGGTTGGGCAAAATCTGCAAGATCACGCCACCACCGTTTTGCAATGGAACTGCAAGAAAAATTATCCACTTCACAATATCGGTAATCCTATTAACAAGCTGATGGTAGGAATGCGTTGGATCATGCGAAAAGATGGAATGGCAACCAGCAATATCTGGGAATCTGGCGGCCTTATTCGCAGCAATGATCAGGTGACTTATCCCAACATTCAGTATCATTTTGCGCCAGTGGGTTTTGATATCGTGAATGATAATATCATACCCAAGCAAGCCTTTGCCGTTCATGTTGATCAGTTAAGGCCAAAAAGCCGAGGGCAAGTGTTGCTTAACCGTGATGATATTCGCGGCAAACCCGAGATTACTTTTAACTACCTCAGCCATCCGGATGATATGCGGGAAATGCTTGAGGGGGTGAAAAAGGCGCGTGAGTTATTTGCTCAGCCCGCATTTGATGAGTTTCGTGGCCCAGAAACCACCCCGGGGGATCATATACAAAGTGACGCCGAGCTGATGGCGTCTATTCGAAACATTGTTGAAACCGATTACCATCCCTGCGGCACTTGCCGCATGGGGCATGATGATATGGCCGTGGTGGATGCCCAGATGCGTGTACATGGGGTTGAAGGGTTGCGTGTGGTGGATGCGTCGGTGATGCCAAAAATTACAAGCGCTAACCTCAACGCGCCAATACAGATGATCGCCGCACGGGCGGCGGATTATATCCTAGGAAAACCGCAACTGCCGCCAGTTCGCGCCCGATTTTCTTTTCAATCAGAAGGCAACAAGCGGCAAAGCATCGCTGGATAACGCCAAAAGGGGCGTTATCCTATGATGTTTTGGTGTTATAATTTGAAATCGAAATGCTTTCTGACCGCTTCTTCGATTTTCCATGTGCCTTTGAAATCGCTCTCAACCACAAAGGCATCGCCTGCCTCTACGGTTACAGGCTCACCACCATCAGGGGTGATGACAATACGCCCTTTGATCATGTGTACAAACTCATAGGCGGTGTAAGTGGCGTGATAAGTTCCCGGGGTGGCTTCCCAGATACCAGATAGCATGGTGCCATCATTGTTCGTATGCAACGCCCATGTTTTCATTGTTGGCGCGCCATCGACAACAACCCAACCATCCAGATCACTTGTTTCAGGTTTATCAATCATGGCCTCATGAAGTTTTGTAATTGAAGGCATTTTGGTCTCCTTTTGATGTGAGGTGATAGAATTAATTCAAAGTCTTGCTAAGGGTTTTGTAATTTTCATCGGTAAAGCTAAGCACAGTGCCATGTTCCACATCATATAAATTTCGGTCAACGCGCGTTAATGGACCTAAATACACATGGATCGCTTCAGAAGGGTGGTCGCTGACACAAGTCACGCCGTGAATTTTATCAGGGGCAATGCGTAACACCTCGCCAGCATGAACGTGCTTGATCTGTCGAGGCGTCAGATTGCCCTGATCATCAGCGTCATACAGGGCGTTTTCCTCAACGCCGTCATAGACCCCAATCATGGCGACCATCATATGATTATGTGGCGGAACCTTTACCTTAGGTTGAAATCGGCAGAACCAGATAGAAATATGATCATCTTCAAAGAGGATCACATCGTCGTCTTCAAACATTGGCCTAGCAGAGCGGTTTGCTTTCAGATGCTGAACATATTCTGTCAAAAGCGATACGATTGCCAAATCCGCAGGAGGTTGGGAATGATCTGACACCGCCGCAGATTTCAAGCGTTCTATCAATTGGTCAAGCATATCTCTGCCTCCTGATCTTATCCGAAAAGCGTAAGACAAATTGCGCCAAAAAGAAACGGAAACACCTTATGCTTTTGCCGATATAGAGCTTGATCTTAGGCAAGTTAAATTAACCTTTTGTCTTATTTAACCACCATAACATATTGTAATAATATAAATAACTTTATTTCTATGATGATGATTAAAGTCAGGGTGAGTGATGAAGGTAACCGTTCATGGGTGTCGGGGCTCTATTTATACAGCGTCACCAGACACACAAAAATATGGCGGTAATACCACTTGCTTTGAGCTAAGTTTCAAGGGGTATCAAATTGTTTTTGACACCGGTACAGGGTTTCAAAACCTAGCCTTTGCAGTCTTGCTTAGTCAATACTGTACACGACTCTGCAGTTATAGATATACATCCAAACGAGAAGGAGTACGTTATTGCGATGATAGATACACTGAACCGAGACTTA
>JALRFL010000129.1 GCA_023259875.1 Alphaproteobacteria bacterium | reverse complement strand
GTATCGCCATTCAAGTCGAAGATTGGTTTGCAAAACATGATCTAGATATTCATTCCAAAATGGAAATTGATACGCTTGAAGGCATTATTGCTTTGGTTAACGCTGGCCTTGGGGTATCGATAGTGCCTATGGTGTCGCCGCTTCTTTTCCCAGAAGATATGCAGATTATTCCATTAAAAGATGCTGGTATCAGAGAGCTTGTTCTTGCTATACCACGTATCAGTCGTCATATCCCCATCTTGATGACATTTCATGAATGTCTCAAAAAAGCCATTGACGATGAAGACAAGCAGTGATGAGGTATTTACCCAGAATAGCTAAGATGAAAGAGAGGAAATCATGGCCAAAAAATATAACCGTTTGCTTCTAACTGGCGCCGCAGGATCATTGGGAACGCAGTTGCGCCCCATGTTGTCTGAATATGCTGATCATGTGCGGCTGAATGACCGAACGGAGGTATCTGATTGCGCCAGCCATGAAGAGTTTGTCAAAGCGGATTTGGCGGATATGGATGCCATGATTGCCCTAACCAAGGATGTTGATGTGGTTGTGCATATGGGCGGGCAAAGCCGTGAAGGGTCATGGGAAAATGTTCTGAACTCTAATATTATCGGTATGTATAACCTTTATGAAGGGTGCCGAAAAAATGGGGTTAAGAGGGTGATCTGGGCTAGTTCTGTTCATACCATTGGTTTCTATCCTCGTACCGAAGTGGTTGATGCCACCTCCCCTGTTCGGCCAGACAGCAATTATGGTGTGTCAAAAGTCTATGGTGAGGCACAGGCCCAGTATTATTGGGATAAATACGGCATCGAAAGCGTTTCTATTCGGATTTATTCCTGCTTCCCAGAACCATTGGATCGCCGGATGCTGACCACATGGCTTAGTTTTGATGACTTGCGCCGTCTGATGGGGCGGTGCCTTTGGGCGCCATCGGTTCGGCACACGATCATTTATGGGGCTTCAAACAACACCTCAGTTCTGATTGATAACCATAAAGCCGCACATATTGGGTTCCACCCACAAGATAACGCAGAAATCTATCGCGAAAAGGTCGAGGCCAATACGCCTGAGCCAGACCCCAAAGGTGGTGTGATTGGGCTTCACGGGGGACAATTCACCGTAGATATGCATTTTGACGACTAAAGCCAGCAGGTAATCGGCCAACAATAAGCAGAAAAGGAAAAGCCTATGACGACTCTTTATGCCATGCCAGGCGCTGGATCAGTCATTGCCGAGATCATGTTTGAGGAATTGGGGATGAAAGCCAATCTGCTTTACCCTGATGAGGCAGAACGCAACACCTCTTCGTTCCGCGCGATTTCCCCTTACGGGCGGATACCGGTATTGGTCACCGAACAAGGCCAGACCGTTTTTGAAAGTTTGGCCATTGTTCTAATGTTATTGGAACATGATCAGGCAGGTCGATTGGCCCCTCGGCAGGGGTCAGCAGAATATGCGGGGTTTTTGTCTTGGATCACCTATCTCGCGACAACACTTTATCCAGCGGTGTTGCGCTATCATTATCCTGACCGTTATGGGGAAGAAACTAGCGTCAGAAAAAAGGCGCTAGAAGAAATGAATAGGATTTATGATCATATCGAAGCCGCGGATCATGACTTTGTCGCTGGCGATACGATGACCGTGGCGGATTATTATCTCTATATGCTGATTGATTGGGATGAAGAAGCGGATGTTAACCTAGCATCGCGCCATAAAATTCATCGTATCATGGACAAAGTGGGGGCATTGCCATCGGTTAAGGCGGTGATGGCGCGGCAAGACAATTAAATAACGGGCAAATATTGAGCCCACGCTTAAAACTTTGGCGCGGCCACACCTGTAATCACAATATTCATCAGGCTGGTCGAAGTCTCACTAAGAGCCGTTGCCAAAGTTGATTCCAGAGCATCAGGCTGATCAACGAAATACCCCTTAGCGCCTAGCCCCTCAGCAATCAGATCATAGCGGGTTTCGGCGTCAAGATCACAAGAATGCACGCGATCATCGCCAAATTGTCGCTTTTGAATTTCAACTTCTGCGCCCCAGCGTTGA
>JALRFL010000118.1 GCA_023259875.1 Alphaproteobacteria bacterium | reverse complement strand
GGTGCTGATGATCCAGTCAGCATCCATGCTAACACCATGATCTGTCGTGATCTTCCAGCCCCTATCCGTTCGTTTGCAAAGCGGCATCACCTTTGCTTCAACATGGATATCAACCTCTTTGCAAGATTCTGCCGCTAGGGTTTTCACAAGGGTATTTGCCGCCCCGGCAACGGCAAAACTGTCACCTCTTTGCTGACGCGGCATCGGTTGGTGATGGGCGGAAAAGGTCACCGGATGAAGTGGCCAAGGCTGAAGCAAGCCTGACGCCTGATAGGGGGCAAGCCAATTGGCAAAATCGGCATCACGAATGGTAAGATATGCCGCCCCATGGTCAAACGCTAATGGCTCTGCGCGGCGATGCGCCATTCTTCCCCCCAAGCCACGGGATTTTTCAAAAACCGTGACCTTGGCGCGGTCTTGCAATTGCATGGCAAGGGCGACGCCTGTCATGCCGCCGCCGATAATGGCTATCTTGGTCATATCCTCTTTGCCTATATCCTTGTTTTTCCAGCTTTGGTTGGGCTTTCACCCTTTGTCGTCATCCGCGTTCCTCATGCGGCAGAGTGACGCGTCATTTTAGATAGGCTGGTAATTTTGAAGATGAGAATAAGGCAAAAAATGATGTTTTATTATCATTTTTGCCTGTCTTTTCATCAAGAGATTACCTGCTGTTATTTTTAGGCCTAACTTGCCTTTTTTTGGCCTTTTTGTCCCCCTTAACAAGTCCCGTTTTCAGGCGTATATGAGCCTCAGAAATACTCTTTACCCTTTATGAAAGAAAGCTACGACTATGACCATTCATTCCATCTTAAAATCCGCCAATGACGAGTTCTGCCGTTACTCCGGTCTGACTGCCATTAACCGCCGCATTCGCATCAGCCGCATCATTTCTACTCTGGAACGGTTAGACAACCGCACCCTTGAAGACATCGGCCTGACCCGTTGGCAAATCAAAGACCGCGCACGCCAGTTGGTCGATAACGACAACACCCGTTCGGCGGCATAAATCATTTGCCATATCTTGATCGGAGCCATCATTCCATGGCTCTGATCAACTGCCTTGTCCCACCGGTTGCGGTGCTGAGACAGCCGAGGTCATCCAGCATTTATCCAAGCTTCCCCCTGTCACCTGTTTGACCACCCAAACAAAACGATAAAGCTGATTGTCCTGACTTTCCATTTCTACCAAAAACTCAACCTGCCCTTCGTCTTGCTGTGAGTCTAGGATGCGATGATTGAGATGATTAATCATTGGCGCATAGGTTGGGGTTTTGATCATGCTGGCAAAACGGCGATAAGGCCCCGTCACCGCCTTATTGTCTGGATGGGCAAAAGTCCAAGTTTGTAAAATCCCTAAATCATCCTCGACACGGTCGTTATTCTGCAACGCCATCATCTGGATCGCCACAACCTCAGCCGGGGCTATCTCAGGGTCAGGCATGATCAGGCTGGAGTTATCTTCTTCGGCAGAAGCCGTGATAATAAGGCCTGCCATCATGACGGCCGCTATTAAACACCGTTTTATCCCCGTAAACATGGCATCATTCCTCTTACAGATAGATGCCTATTTAGACTGGTGTGGAGAGACCGAAGGTCAAGCGTAACCTGTGAAATAAGATAAGAAAATCAGGAAAAATTGAATTAACCGCCCACACCTCGGCAGAGGAAATAGCCGATAATCTGATCATCATGCAATTCCATTGAGGTGATGAAGGCTGTGATATAGCCCTCATTCGCGCATTTCGTGGCCATTTGCTTACGAATATGATCTGGGGCAGAGATCACAAAACGCTCTTCTGGCGGCCAAGTCACAATATAGCCGCGCCCCTCAACAAAGGTGTAATCGTTAGGGGACGGCTCGGCCGTGGACAACTCTGCGCTAGCGGCTTCATTGGCGTCTGCTGATGCATTGGGGTCAGAACTTTCCAATTCCAAGCTAGATGTCTCACTAGTGCTAACCAATGCCGCCGCGTCCATATCTGGCGAGATATGCTGACAAGATGCCATCAGCATACCAAGCATGATCAAGAGAGCCGCTTTCATCATCATACCTTGAGGCATGACCCGATATCGGCTAGGATAAACAAAACCAAGATGGTTTTGATCAGATGCACTTAAATTAGTCATCACAGAGGAATGATCTCACCCAGTTGTTTGCGCTATAAGATCACGGATTTACGCTTTCTGTCAATAGGACATGCTTTAGAATCAAATGGATAATACATATATCTTCTTTCACCTATTAGGTCTCGTTGATGTCATCATTGGGCTGTATATATGGACTTTGCTTGCCTATATTATCGCCTCATGGTTGATCGCATTTCGCATTATCAACCCTTACCAGCCTGTGGTGAGGGCTATTCTTGGTGGACTTTCAGCCCTTCATGACCCGATTTTGATGCCGTTTCGCCGCCTGCAATATCGTCTTTTCCCGAATTTGGGCGGCCTTGATCTGTCCCCTCTCATCACACTTTTGCTGGCGCAATATATTGTTGGCCCTCTGGTCAAGGATGCCATCATTCTCATCTTTAGGGGGTTATCCTAACCGATCTGATTTCTGCTGGGGAATGTCGGCAAAAAGGCATTATCTGGCGTTCCGATCATATTTTTAAGATTTCAGCTGAGGCAATTTGGCCATGATCGTAATTATGGCTGAATGAGCAAGAGGATCAACCCTTATACCATGCTTGGCTTTAGGGATCAATTAAGGCTAAAAAATGGAATACCCCATCTGGACAAACACCACAAAGCAGGAGCATTACCAAACATGAGCGCTAAAATTATCGATGGTAAGGCCTTTGCCGCCAATTTGACCGCACGCATTGGTGAGGTTGTCAAAGACGCCATGGCCGCCGGCGCACCTCAACCGGGGCTAGCCGTTGTTCTGGTTGGCAATGACGCGGCGAGCGAAGTCTATGTCCGAAATAAAATCCGCACGACCGAAGCCAGTGGAATGGCCTCCATCGAACACCGTTTGCCTGCCTCAACAAGCCAAGATGAATTGCTGGCCTTGATTGATACGCTGAACAACGACCATGCTATTGATGGTATCTTGGTTCAACTGCCTTTGCCTGAGCAAATTAACGCGGATGCCGTGATCAATGCCATTTCCCCTGAAAAAGATGTTGATGGGTTTCATGTGGTAAATGTTGGTCGGCTCTGGGCTGGTTTACCTTCACTTGTGCCCTGCACCCCTTATGGTAGTTTGCTCTTGCTCAAAGATGCGCTTGGTGATCTCAGCGGCATGAATGCTGTGGTGGTTGGGCGGTCAAATATTGTTGGTAAACCCATGGCGCAATTGCTGTTGTCCGAGAATTGCACCGTAACTATCGCCCATTCCCGAAGTAAAGACCTGCCTGCGATTTGCCGCGAGGCGGATATTATCGTTGCGGCGGTTGGCCGCCCGGATATGGTCAAAGGGGACTGGATCAAACCTGGCGCTGTGGTGATTGATGTAGGGATAAACCGCATGGAAAGCCCTGAACGCGGCGAAGGGAAAACCCGTCTAACTGGCGATGTGGATTTCAACGAGGCCAAAGAAATAGCGTCTGCGATTACGCCAGTGCCTGGCGGCGTAGGGCCAATGACCATTGCTTGCCTTTTGCGCAACACATTGGTAGCGGCAAGTCGGCGGCAAGGGTTTTCACTGCCAAAGGATATGATGTAAGGGTTGCGTGGCAAGGAGCAGATTCATCGCAAATCTGCTTTGCCCTGCGACAAGAATACCATTCCCCCTTTAGTGATGAACAGGCTAGAGTAAAGGCAATCATCTAGGAAAGATTTTTAATGCTGGGACTGTCGTATATATTGCTGATTGTTGCAATGCTGGCTGTGGCTGGGGTGCTGTTTTGGGGCATTATCTCCATGGCGCGCGGCGGTGATTACAATTTCAACTGGTCAAATACCATCATGCGTTGGCGGATTTATCTTCAGGCATTGGCTATTGCGATTTTTGTTCTGGTGCTTTTGTTAAGTGGTGGTTGATAAAATATCCATCAACCGTTAAGACACATAAGTGATTTCTATAGGTTTGTTTGAATGGTTAAGCTGAATAAAATTTACACGCGCACAGGGGATAAAGGCGAAACTAGCCTTGTCAATGGTCACCGTGTGTCAAAACATTCTATTCGCCCTACCGCTTTTGGCACTGTTGATGAGGTCAATTCGATCATAGGCATCTGCCGTTTGCAGACCGCGGCCCTATCTGATCAATCCTTTGATGAGATGCTGTCACGCATTCAAAATGACCTCTTTGATCTGGGCGCGGACCTGGCCACCCCGTTTGGTGAAGAACGCCCCGGCGAAGCGTTAAGGGTGACAGATAACCAAGTTCAGCGCCTTGAAGCAGAAATTGATCTGATGAATGCCTCGCTTGAGCCTCTGAATTCATTTGTTCTCCCCGGCGGGGAAGCCGCCGCGGCCTATGTGCATATGGCGCGAGCCATGACAAGGCGAGCCGAACGTGATATGACACGCCTTTCTACCGAAGAACCTGTTGGTGATGCGGCCATGCAGTATATTAACCGCCTATCTGATCATCTTTTTGTGATGGCACGCGCTATTAATCAACAAAAGGGCGGCGATGTTTTATGGAAACCGGCGGCCAATGCCTGAAGTTGCTTAAATAATGGAATTAAAACTGTAACCCCAAATCTTTTCTGATGATGTTTCATGGAGAGAACCGAAAATGAAAATACTGGTACCAATTAAAAGAGTGATTGATTACAACGTCAAAGTGCGCGTGAAAGCGGATCAATCAGGTGTTGAGCTGGCTAATGTGAAAATGGCCATGAACCCTTTTGATGAGATCGCTGTTGAACAGGCCATCCGTTTTAAGGAAGCTGGCGC
>JALRFL010000035.1 GCA_023259875.1 Alphaproteobacteria bacterium | reverse complement strand
ACCATCCAGCAATTCTACCGCTTCGGCAAGCCCTGAAATCTGGCCATTAGGCAAATCCACCTGCCCCAGATCACCCGTGATCACCATTTTGGAATCATCACCAAGTCTGGTCAACACCATCTTCATTTGCACGGGGGTGGTATTTTGTGCCTCATCAATAATCACAAAGGCTTGCGCTAGCGTTCGGCCACGCATAAAGGCAAGAGGCGCAATTTCAATCTGACCCGATGCAAGCATACGATCCATTTTATCTGATGGCATCATGTCATATAGCGCGTCATAAAGAGGTCGCAGATACGGATCAACTTTTTCTTTCATATCCCCAGGCAAAAACCCTAATCTTTCCCCTGCCTCAACCGCAGGTCGGGAAAGAATGATACGCTCAACCTGTCTTGCTTTTAACGCCTCAACGGCTTTTGCTACCGCCAGATAGGTTTTTCCTGTCCCCGCAGGGCCAACCCCAAAAATCACATCATGGCGGTCAATAGCATCAACATAATCTTGCTGAGTTTTGCTTTTGGCGGTGACTGTTTTTTTCCAACTGGTGATAGCGCCAGTGTTGTTAGCAAAACGCGCCATCGCATTCGGGGCTTCGGATTTTGCCAGTCTCAGAGCATCATCAATCATGCCTTTTGACGCCTCCATGGTTTTTTCGGTCTTGGACATACGTTGATAAAGCGCCTCAAGCGTATTCCGCGCGGTTTCCATATTATCGTGCTGGCCAGAGATTTGGATAATATTGCCAAAGGAATCAAGCCTGACATTCAGTTCTTTTTCAATATGCGCCAGATTGCTGTTGTGATGACCATAAAGCAGGGGAAGCACCTGATTATCATCGAATTCCAGAGTGATGCGGCCGGTGGTATCGTTATCTGGTTTCACGCTGGTCTGTTCCTGCAATCTCTTTTCTTCCGCTTGCCTCTGATGTGTTTGCCCGTTCACCAGCGAGGCTGTTCTGATAAGCGGCGACAATCTTCACAGGTATTATATCACCAATTTCACCAGATTTCTCGCTGAAATGTACAGCCTGCATCCAAGGTGATCGTCCGGCCTTTTGGCCTTCGCGGCTTGCGGGTCTTTCGATCAGAACATCCATCACCTCACCCAATTTGGAATGATTGAACATCTGCTGTTGCGAGGCCAATAACTGTTGCAACCCTGCCAGCCGTTCTGATTTCACCGCTTCATCAATTTGATCATCATGACCTGCGGCAGGTGTACCAGGGCGAGGGCTGTATTTGAAAGAATATGCCGACGCATAATTCACCCTATCAATCAAATTGAGGGTATCAGCAAAATCACGGTCGGTTTCCCCCGGAAAGCCGACAATAAAATCACCGCTTAAAGCCATATTTGGCCGCGCTTCGCGCAGACGGTCAATAATCCGGAAATAGGTGTCGCGGTCATGGCGCCGGTTCATCGCCGCCAGTATACGGTCAGAGCCAGATTGCACCGGCAAATGCAAATACGGCATCAGTTGTGGAATTTCCGCATGCGCGTCATAAAGCTCATCATGCATATCCAAGGGATGTGACGTGGTATAGCGAATGCGTTTTAACCCATTGAGTTCTGCGAGAGCGTAAAGCAATCTGCCAAAACTCCATGTCTGGCCATCTTCGGCTTCGCCATGCCAAGCATTAACATTCTGACCCAACAGGTTTAGCTCTACGGTTCCGCTTTGGATTAGCCGTTTTGCTTCAGCCATGATGCTTTTTACTGGGCGTGAAAACTCTGCCCCACGCGTATAGGGGACAACACAGAAAGTGCAGAATTTATCGCATCCTTCTTGCACAGATAAAAATGCCGCAGGGCCACGCGGAGTATGTTCTTCGGGAAGAAAATCAAACTTATCCTCAACAGGGAAATCCGTATTGATCACCGCTTGCCGTGAGGCTGGGTCAAGTTGGCTCACCAGTTGAGGTAAGGTGTGATAGGCTTGGGGGCCGACAATCATATCCACCCATGGGGCACGGCGAGCGATTTCTTCACCCTCCGCCTGTGCCACACATCCGGCCACGGCAATGGTCATATCGCGGTTTTCTTGTTCTTGGCGGGCAGATTTCATCTTTCGCAATCGGCCTAATTCAGAAAATACCTTTTCCGATGCTTTTTCACGAATATGGCAAGTGTTGATGACTACCATATCGGCGTCATCTAATTGCGATGTTTCAACATAACCTAGTGGCGAAAGCGTATCCGCCATCCGCGCCGAGTCATACACATTCATCTGGCATCCATAGGTTTTGATATAAAGCTTTTTGACCATCGCTATCATCCTGTCTGCTATCCCTTTATCATGGCGGCATCAGGTGTCAAGACGCATCCACCCTAATGGATAGATTATCCTGCCTGTCCAGATCGTGTCATCCGCACCGCATCATCCGCATTAGCCATGCCTTTTCCGGAGGGATAATAACCCTGCCGGCGGCCTGTTTCCACAAAACCCAGCGACTGATAAAGCTGGCGCGCCGCGTGATTCGATGCCGCCACCTCAAGATGTGTTATATGTTGCCCATGTTCGGTGCAAAATCGCATGATCATTTGTCGTGCGATGCCCTGACGCCGATAAGCTTTGCCTACCGCCAGATCAATAATATCCGCCTCACCCTTGATCGACAGACCAGCAATGTAACCAACTGGCATATCCCCAGTCATCAAACAGACCATCATTCCAACAAAGGCCGGCTGACCCATCAGCCCTGTTAATCGCGCCGCCGCGTGTTCATTAATCGCATCAATGGCCGCAAGATCAGCATCTGTCATCGCGCGAAAGCTGATCTGCATCACCCCTGCCCCAGTTTTGCCTTGGCAGGCCCTAGCAAGGGTGAGGAATGATAATGCGGCGTGGCTGGAAAATCCGCCTCTGTTTCGCCATTGGCGAGCCTCGAAGCCACCATACTTGCCGCCATGATCGCATCAGGGTCTGCATCCTGATATTGTGGAATCACATGACCTCGTTTAGACAAAATATCAGCAATGGTGGAGGCGGCACATCCATGAACAAAAAGCCCTGCCGCACCCTGATGGTCATCTTGACTGAGATGAGCGGAAAGGTGATCCACCAATTCATCCTGCGAGGCGTCATAAACCTCGCTGATGGCTTTACCACCAGAAAACATCTGCGCAAACAGATGGCCGCGGCGAGTATCTATGAGTGCCAAAGCGCGATGATCAGCATCTGCGCCATAAGCCAAGCTTGCCAGCGATGAGACCCCAAGAACCGGAATGCCAAGGCCTAGCCCATACCCATGGGCGGCGGCTAAGCCCACGCGGATACCGGTAAATGACCCCGGCCCACAGCCGACGGCAATATGACTAATCGCAGAAAAGTCAGACTTTGCCTCCGCCAACAGGCTATCAACCATTTCGGTAATCCAGCCAGCATGACCATGCCGATCCTGCCGTGTGACTGAGGCTAAGGTGATTTCGTCTTGAACCAGTGCCACGGACGCGCTGTTACCACTTGCCTCTATGCCAAGGATTAGCATGCTGATTTGCCTTTTCCGATTGATGCGTTTGCTATCACCATGCTAAATCTATCCTGTGAAAACAGCAAGGTGTGACCATGGGTAGATTTGTTAACAGTATCAAAATGACCCTTTTGCGAGCGATAACCACTGCGGTTTTTGTGCCGATGGTGTTGTTTCCTTTTCTTATGGCCCCTGCCCATGCCAGTGACGATGCTAGCATCATCATGTATCACCGTTTTGGGGAAGGGCGATTGCCATCTACCAATATCTCGCTTGAGATGTTTGATGCCCATCTGGCAACAATCAAAGACAAGGGCTGGGTGGTTCTGCCTTTGGCTGAGATTGTTGCTAAACTCAAATCCGGGGAAGACCTTCCTGATAAAGCGCTTGCCATCACCATTGATGATGCCTTTTTATCCGTTTATGAAGAAGCCTTTCCTCGCCTGCAATCCTACGGGTATCCCTTTACGATTTTTGTTGCCACCAAGGCGATAGATCAAAACTTAAACGGTTATGCCACATGGGATCAAATCAGAGAAATGAAAGCCGCTGGCGTCACTATCGGCTCACAATCGCATTCGCATCCGCATATGCACCAGCTCTCCCTTGATGAAGCGCGGCAAGAAATCATCACCTCTAACGCCCGTTTTCTTGCAGAGCTAGGAGAGGAGCCCGTTTTCTTTGCTTACCCTTATGGCGAATATAGCTTGGCTGTGCGTGATATGATTAAAGATATGGGTTTTGAGGCGGCCTTTGGTCAAGCCTCTGGCATCGCCCATGCTAGCATAGATAGCTATGAATGGCCGCGCTTTGCGTTTAATGAAAATTATGGCGATATCCAGCGTTTGACCTTGGCGGTTGAAGCTATGGCTCTCCCTTTATCTGATATGACCCATCCCTCTATGGTACTGGAAACCAACCCCCCCATTATCGGTTTTACCGTAGATGAAGGCATTGAGCCGCTTAGCCGTCTAGTTTGTTTTGCCTCTGGCATGGGACGAGTGGATACAATACCACTTGGTCGCCGCATTGAAATTCGCCTGCCGCAACCCATAACCTCACCCCGTAGCCGCATCAACTGTACCATGCCAGTCCTAGAGGATGGTAAAGATACCGGTCGTTTTCGGTGGTTGGGGCGGCAGTTTTTGTTAAATTGACCGGCAAAATAGGTTTGCTAATTGGCTTGGGCTAGCCGGGCATCATTATAATATTGCAGGTTATTGGTGCGGATAATATTTCCCAATTTGCGGATATAAATCTGTCCGTCTTCGGAATAACGCTCAAGCTCTGGAATTAACCGTAACGCTAAGGCGTTTTGATCCATATTGCGGTTTTGGGCGCGCGTCTTGCGCCAACCTTCATAAGCAAAATGCGTGTTCAAGTTGTGCATATAAGCACGGACAGAATCAAATAGCGTGGGAAAAGACCTTACCACCGCGCGGTCGTCACTAGGCTCATACGGTTTGATTCCTTTATGTTCTGCCCATGCCCATTGTCCAAAAAGAGCATTGCCCTGACGCGCAAACCGCGAGGTTCCCCAACCGCTTTCAACAATCGCCTGAGCCAAAGCAAGAGACACAGGTACCGTATCAACACGCACCATGAGAGCGGCGTAGAGTTGATCAATATCATCATTTTCATTGATCTCATCAATCAGATACAATTCTGCCCAACGCCGTAAGCGGTCTTCGTTCCCTTGGGCATAATCGCGTTTGATCGTCTCGCGGCGCATTAACAATTCTTCATTGGCGCGCAAAATTAAGGGCAAGACTGAGGCAATAAATAACGCTTTGCGTTCCTCTACATCCATCATCCGTAAATCTGGCAAGTGTTTAATATAGTCAGGAGCCACCGCAAAGGGGTTGGCGGGCTGGGTTGGTTGGGGGAAATCTGATCCCGTCCCTGCCGTGGTTACCTCAGATAAAGAGAGGTTTTCTTTATCATCTCCACTGGCTGTGGGCGCATCACTGTTCATCTGCCCCCCCTGGCCAGGATCATCAGCCTTTTCCACACTTGCAAGATTAAAATCTGGCGGTGCATCAGACCAAACCAAAAGCGGGGGAGGGGCAAGCTGTTTTTCTAGCCATAACAACCGTTCACGCGAGGGCGAGGCGGTAACATCCTGATCTGTTGCAGGCGGTTCATAATAACCTGATTTCATGGGCACATAGGATAGGCCAGCCCCAAAGATAAGCGCCAGTTGTCCAATGATGAGGATTAATAAAACACCAAGAAGCCATGAATTGACCGACCAGCGCTTTTGTTCAGAGTTCAGGTCTGCCATTGGCGTGTCCGATCCTGTTACATTTTAACCATTATCGGCCATGACTTCTTGGACTTCTGGGATATAATGGCGAAGCATATTTTCAATGCCCATTTTCAAGGTTGCCGTTGAACTTGGACAGCCCTGACAGGCTCCGCGCATATAAAGCGTAACAACACCATTTTCAAAAGACTTGAACACAATATCCCCCCCATCCATAGCAACCGCAGGGCGCACTCGGGTATCAAGAAGATGTTTGATTTGGGATACGGTATCACTGTCTTCACCATCATCATGATGATCATGGTCGTCTGCTTCGCCTTCTATCACTGGCATACCGCTAGCGTAATGTTCCATGATCGCGGCCAACACGCCTGGCTTTATAGTAAACCAGTCATGGCTTTCTGCCTTGGTAATCGAAACAAAGTCATGACCAAAAAAGACTTGGGTGATGCCATCCACCGCAAACAAACGCCGCGCCAAAGGTGACGATGACGACTCGCCAATCGAAGAAAATTGAGCCGTCCCCTGTTCCATGACGGTTTTGCCGGGAATAAATTTCAACGTTGATGGGTTAGGCGTGTCTTCGGTCTGGATAAACATCTTTTTCTCCCTTTGCTTTCATATATGTGTTTTTAGCAAAGTTACAAGTTTGTAACCGCACCATATATCGCCATTTCCCATTTTGGTAATGACATTTACCCTAGGCTATGGCCAAGAAAGCCAAGCCTTTCGCGAATATCCTGCATAATCGGCCTAGCGATAGCATGGGCGCGTTCCGCGCCTTCATCCAGAACTGACAGAACATAGGATTGATCATCCATATATTGCCGCATTGCCGAGGTTACAGGGGCTAGTTTTTCCACCGCCACATCGACCAATGCAGGTTTGAATACGCCAAAGCCCTTACCAGCAAACTCTGTCAGCACCTCTTGGGATGAACAATCCGCCAAAGCCGCATAAATCGTGACCAGATTCCTTGCCTCTGGGCGGTCGTTAAGACCTTCCATGGTTTCTGGCAGAGGATCGGGATCTGTTTTGGCTTTACGGATTTTTTGGGAAATGGTGTCAGCATCATCATTCAAATTGATGCGGGAATAATCAGATTGGTCAGACTTGCTCATCTTAGACGACCCGTCCCGAAGGCTCATCACACGAGTGGCCTGACCTAGAATTTGCGGCTCAGGCAAGGGAAAAAACTCCTCATCTACCATGGCATTAAATGCGCCTGCGATATCACGGGTTAGCTCAAGATGCTGTTTCTGGTCTTCACCTACTGGCACATGGGTGGCCTTATAGGCCAAGATATCCGCCGCCATTAATGCCGGATAGGCAAACAGGCCAACGCTAGCGTTTTCTCGGTTCTTGCCTGCTTTTTCTTTGAATTGGGTCATGCGATTAAGCCAACCAAGCCGCGCCACGCAATTAAAAATCCATGCCAACTCAGCGTGCTGTGGCACGCGGCTTTGATTAAAAATGATGGCCTGTTTCGGATCAATCCCTGCCGCTAACAGGCTGGCTGTCACCTCAATCGTAGAGGTGCGCAAGAGAACAGGGTCTTGAGGTACGGTGATAGCGTGCAAATCCACAACACAGTAAATTGATTCAAACTGATGCTGTAATTCAACCCAGTTTTTGATCGCCCCAAGATAATTCCCAAGGTGCAAATTGCCTGTTGGTTGTATGCCAGAAAAAATCCTGTTCATTTTTTTGTCCTGCGTCGCTTAGCGTTAATGCCCAATTTTTGATATGCCTTTGCTTCAAACCCCTTAGGCTATGCCGCGTTGTGGGTCAACCCTTTAGACCGCGCCAAACCCCCATGACATAAATTAAAGGAAGATAAATCCCTGCGCTTGAAAGCATCAAAATCACCAAGGTCTGCCACGCGGCGAAATGATCCAACCCATGACGGATCACCACTAGCCCAGCCGCCATCACCCCCGCCGCTACCGCAATTTTTATAAGAGGATAGAACACAGAAACCTCAAAACGGTCGCGTTGTCGCAAGATCAGCATAAGAATAAGCGTTGATATCCACAGGCTGATTGAGGTTGCGAGCGCTAACCCTGCCGCCCCTATGATCTGCATCAACATAATGCTTAAGGCAATATTAATCCCCACCGACAGTATGGTGATGCGCATCGGGGTGGCCGTATCCCCTGCGGCATAAAAGGATGGCTGTAATGTTTTGATTAAAATAAAGGCTGGTATTCCTGCGCCATACGCCATCAGCACTGCCGCCGTCGAAGACACCATAGCAGGATCAAATGCCCCATAGGCGAATAATCCCCTGATCAAATCATCTGAAATAGCCATGATGCCTGCCAAAGCCGGGCACGCCGCCAACATCCCAATGATAATGCCGCGACGAAGCACTTGCCGCACCGCCGCTGTGTCAACCACCTTAACCTGTTCAAGGCGTGACAAGGTTGGCAATAAGGCAACGCCAAGGGCAATGCCCACCACACCAAGAGGCAATTGGGCAATACGGTCAGCAAAATAAAGCTGAGAAATTGCCCCTATCGGCAAAAGAGAGGCGAGAATGGTATCAATGAGCAAATTGATCTGAGTTCCGGCAGAGCCAATCGCGGCAGGCCAAAACCGCCGCCATACTGTTCTGCTGTTTGGGCTAAGCCGAGGAAAAAAATAAATCGGCGGCAAAGATTTCATCCGCCATAGCATCGTGCCAATGATCAAAAGTTTAATCACCCCGCCCGTTGCAACCGATAAGGCAATGATACCTGCCCGTTCATAACCAACGCCGTCTTGATCAAGATCAGGCCACATAAACCAAGCCAAAAGCGCGCCAGAAATCATAACAAGATTCATTATCACCGGCACCGAAGCCCCAAGGGCAAATCGGCCATAAACATTGCCAATGGCAATCCATAACGCCAACAGCGATACCATAGGCAGATATGGCATCGTCAGACGAGCCAGATGAATAGCGCCATCAAACCGCGAGATATCACCGTCAAACGCAAACCCCGGTGCCATCGCCGTGATGACATAAGGCATAAAGAGCTCAAACACCACAAGGATTAGCAATAGCACCCAAACCAGAAGAGATTGAATTTCACCTGCGAGATGTTGTGCCGCCGTTTTGCCTTCGCTTTGTTCTACTCCTGTATATCCGGGGATAAAGGCACTGGTCATCGCGCCTTCGGCGGTTAGCCGGCGAAATAAGTTGGGCAATTTAAATGCCACAAAAAACGCATCCGATACCGGCCCAATGCCTAGCACCGCCGCAAGAATAATATCGCGTGTAAATCCCAATACCCGACTTAGCGCGGTAAATACGCTGATCCGGCTAAACGCCGATAACAGGCCTGATGCTGTGGTCATGCCGCCACCTGATTGGCAGGGTCACTGTCTTCAAGCACCTTTAACAAGGTTTCCCTGATCGTTTTTATTCGGCTTTCGCGCTCAATCTTAAGGCCAAAACTATCCTTAACATAAAACACATCCACCACCCGATCACCATAAGTGGAAACACTTGCGGTCTGAATTTGAACCCCTAGCTCCGCTATGGTGCGCGTGATCCGATAAAGCAGACCCGGTGCATCCTTGCCATTGATTTCCATTACCGTATGGGTGGAACTGATTTGATTGTTGATTAGCACTCTGGCCGGGGCAGAAATGCGGCGAATGCGTGACGGGGTTTGCCGCCATCTGGCCTCAACCGCGGCGGTAATATCTAATTGTCCGGCCATAGCTTTTTTCAATGTCGTTTTCATTCGCGCCAGTACCGCTTTTTCAGTAATCGCCTGTTTATCAGCGTTTTGAACCCATAACACATCAAGCGTCAGTCCATCTTTACGCGTGGTTATTCGAGCATCCACAATGCTGGCACCGCAAGCCGCAACACCGCCAGCGATGCGCGAAAACAGACCAGCATCATCTGCCGTAATGATGGCAATTTCCGTGGCATTTCTGGCTTGATCCGGGGTCATGCTGATCCCGACCAGATCATCAGACTGGCTGAATTTTCGTGACATTTCGGCATGACGCACACATGAGGCGACATCAAAACTGCTCCAATAACTGGGGTAGAATACCCCAAGATGCGCGGCGATATTTTCTTCTGTCCAGTAAGGGTCTATCGGCTTAAGCGCAAAGCGCAATTCTTCACCTGCCTCAACCGCCATGCTATCAGCTACGGCCACAGCATCGCCGCCAAGCAAAACCGCCATGGTACGATTATACAAATCACGCATCAACGCTGCTTTCCACCCATTCCAAACATTTGGGCCAACCGCACGAATATCCGCCACCGTCAAAACCAACAGCAAGTTAAGCCGCTCTGGTGATTGCACCGCTTCGGCAAAGCGTTCAATCGTTGTGGGATCATTGAGATCATAGCGAAAGGCGGTTTCGCTCATCAGCAAGTGATAACGCACCAACCAGACCACGGTTTCGGTTGCGGCCTCATCCAGTCCAAGCCTAGGACAGACTTGCCGTGCCACCTCTGCGCCAAGGATGGAATGGTCACCACCACGCCCCTTAGCAATATCATGAAGCAGCATAGCCACATAGAGCTCAACCCGTTCTTGAACATTTTTTACCGCACGCGAGGCGACCGGGGCTATGTCCTTTAGTTCGCCTGTTTCAATCTGATGAAGCACGCCGATAGCGAAAACCGTATGCTCATCGACGGTATAACTATGGTACATATCATATTGCATCATCGCCACGATACGCCCGAAATCCGGCAGAAATT
Organism: Alphaproteobacteria bacterium; assembly: GCA_023259875.1. Lineage (GTDB taxonomy): Bacteria > Pseudomonadota > Alphaproteobacteria > Puniceispirillales > UBA1172 > UBA12202. Next base: position 966 of record JALRFL010000035.1, on the reverse strand, counting down.
TGCCAAGAACACCAACCTCATTCATAAGTCTGAGGATGCGTTCAGGGTTTTTCTTATGGCTTAAGATTGATAAAAACACCGCGTTATGTTCAGGGTCTGCACGAAATTCTTGATCCAGCAAACTAAGCTTGCGTGCCATCTGGCGCAAGGTTTGGGGATGAATATCCTGATCTGATTCTAAAGCCAAAAGAAACACATCCATCATTGCCCGTTGGTGATCGGAAAACCGTAACCCGGGTTTGAGGGCAATCCTGTTGCCTTGAATGATAAACGGATGCGGCGGTTTCGACCAACGCATCCTGTCCCTGAAACTGCGCGCAGAATTATTGAAGTCATCCGCAATGGCAGCACAGAATATCCGCGTTAGGCTGCCTACCGTGGTGGCGGTCAAGAAATAATGCCTCATGAAACGCTCAACACCTTTGCTGTCGCTTCGATCAGAATAGTCAAGCAAACTGGCAATATCCATTTGAGCATCAAAACTTAGCCGATCATCTTCGCGGCCACTTCGCAAATGCATATGACAACGCAGAGTCCAGAGAAATCGCTGGGCGGTGGAAAACGCCCGTGCCTCGGTATGGGTCAATATCTTGCTATTAACCAAATCAAGCACACTGTTTGCGTTAAAGCCATATCGGGTGATCCAGAACAGTGTGTGCAAATCACGCAACCCGCCTTTGCCATCTTTGATATTCGGCTCAAGCATATAGCGTCTGGCATCACTGCGTTTATGCCTAGCGTCGCGTTCATCCAATTTGGCAGAAATAAAGCTTCGCGCCGTGTTGGCCATGACATCGGTGCGGAATTGCTCCATAAGGCGATCTGTTAAGGTGCTATCCCCTGCTAAATGCCGGCCTTCGAGCAAGGCGGTGCGAATAGTCAGGTCATCTTTGGCCGAACTCGGCCCCGGTCGCGGCACCCTGATGGCCGACATTCTCCGCGCCACCGCCCGCGTCCCCGGCTTCC
>JALRFL010000009.1 GCA_023259875.1 Alphaproteobacteria bacterium | reverse complement strand
AGCTTTTCTTCTTAGATGAAGTGATGCTAGGAGTTTCAATCATATCGTGAATCATAGATAATACGCGGCAATTATTTTCTCTTCTAGCCACTATTTTCTGGAATCACATGAAAGACCTTATCTCTGGGCTTGTTCAAACTGCCGAGTAGCCTCAAGCAAGGTGTTTTGTGCTAGTTTTTCATCTTCGCGCAGGGCGCGTATAGATTGCTCAGCCAGTTGTAACGCGGCCTTTGATTCTTCGGCTTTAGTGATAGCAAGCTTAGCCCGATTTTGAACTTCGCCCATTTTGGCATTTAGCTCTTTCAGGCGGGCTTCATGGCGAAGCCTCTGTGCCGCGCTTGCCGCCGACCCAGCAGGTTTCACATAGCCATCCCAACGCCATAACCCCCCTTCGGCGGTGGTCAGCATTTGGCCAGGGGCTAAATCCGCCTGCTGTTTTGCGGCGGTGTCGGCATCATCGACTACCCCAACCCCTGATAACGCCCTTGCCAAGACAGGTGGAATATCCATATGACGAATCAAAGGCTCGCTATTCTTGGGCGGCGTGGCCATAGCGGCGGATTTTTCATCACCGTTGATATCATTGCGCCAGAACCCATCATGACCAGCCCCCACGGGTGAGGTCAAACTGTCAGATAGGGCGGCGGCAAGCGCCTGTTCCATACCGTTCCGAATAGTGATCATCGTGGAAACCGCAGGGCCATTGTCCTGATCGTCTTGATTGACGAGCAGGGAGGATAAGGCCTCAATCTCACTTGCCATGCGCCGTTCTTCGGCTTCTGCGGTATTGGCGGCGGCGGTGAGCTCATGGCTTTGCTGGGCCAGAGTTTCAATGTCGCCACTGGCTTTTTCTCGTTTGCTGGTAGCTTCAGCGACCGTAAGCTCAGCCTCCTTAAGGGCTTGGCTGGCTTCGCTTTGGCTTTGCTGAAGCGCGATCAAATCTAGTGCCGCTAGCCTTGTTGCCACATCATCAAGGCGGCGGTTTAGATCATCGCGTTGGCGTTCAAGGTTGGTTTGATCGCGTTCGGCGGCATGAAACCGCGCGGTGATATCCGCTAATGCTGTTTCCAGTTCACTTGCCGCTTCACGCGCTTTGACGCGCTCCTCTTGGGCGGCCTGCAATTGGGGTTCATCATCATTTTCTGAGGCAATAAGCTGGGCTTCATCCTCTTTAAGCTGGGCTAGCGCCGCGCTCGCATCGGTCTGAAGCTGTTTTTCGCGTTCCATATCTGTGCGGATTTGCTCAAGCCGGGTTTCCGCTTCGCTGGTCTGACGGGTCAGCCGTTCTTCTTCGTTGCTGATCTGTTCCATGGTTAGGTCAAGACGCTGTTTTTCTGCCATCACAGAGGCATTTTTTTCACGCAAAGGCGGCAGAGCATCGCGCGCTGTTTGGCGTGCTGTTTCGGCTTGATTGACCAATGCGGTGGCTTCTGCCACCACGCGTTTCCATTCTCTGTCTTTGGCTTGGGCGGTTTTCACTTCGGTGGCTTCAATCAGATATTTTGTATGAAAGAGCTGGGCTTCTGCTGATCGAATGCGATCTGCGATAGACCGATACCGCGCAGCTTGCCGCGCCTGTTTGGATAGCGAGGCTTTTTGATCTTCCATCTGGCTGATCACATCATCAACCCGGGTGAGATTGCGTTCAGCGGTGTTAAGCCGCAGATTGGCCTCATGGCGGCGATGCTGAAGCCCTTTGGTGTTTGCCGCTTCTTCTAATAGGCCGCGCCGTTCGGTGGGTTTGGCGTTGATTAAGGCGCCAACCTTGCCTTGGCTAACAATGCCGTGGCTTCGGGCGCCAGTGGCAAGATCAGCAAACAACAACTGGATATCGCGGCCTCGCACGGGTTTGCCGTTGATGCGATAACTGCTTCCCTTGCCGCGATCAAGCCGGCGTGTCACCTCAAGCAAATCATCATGCGGATAGCCAGAAATGGACTTGTCGCTGTTATCAATATGCAAGGTGACTTCTGCAAAATTGCGAGCAGGACGCTGTGCTGTTCCAGCGAAAATCACATCATCCAGTTCACCGCCGCGCATAGATTTGGCAGAAGTTTCGCCCATCAACCAGCGAATCGCTTCAACAATGTTCGACTTACCGCATCCGTTAGGGCCAACAATGCCGGATAACCCCTCGTCGATTGCCACTTCTTCTGGCTCGGCGAAGGATTTGAATCCTGTCATCTTGAGGTAGGTGAAATGCAAGGCTCTTATGCCCTTAATAAGATCAGGTTGAGGCTGCGGCAAGAAGAGCAGAGAACTCATCATAAGGGCGGTAACCCTTTACCACTTCTGTGCCGTTGATAACAAAAGTTGGGGTCGAATCAATGGCATATTCTTCATACCCCTGTTGGGCAATCGCAACAATGCCTTCAAGAAATGGCCGATTGGTTAGCATAGCGGTGAACTCTTGTTCATTTATGCCAGCGATCCGCCCCATTTTCTGAAGCGCGAGCAAGGGTTGCTGTGAGGATGCCCATTCAGCTTGCCGCCCCAAAAGCAAATCTAACATCGCCTCATATCCGGTTTCGGGGATAGCACGAGCCAGAGCGTGCCCATAAACCGATAGCTCAGATAACGGAAAATCACGATATTCGAATCGCAATTTGCCCGTATCAATCCAGTTTTTCTTAACCTCGGGGTAAGTGGTGACATGAAAATTGGCGCAATGCCCACAGGTCATGGAAAAATATTCAACCACATGAATAGGCGCATCCGCGTTTCCGAATATGCGAGGGGATAACGCCGCCTCGAGATCAAGTTCTGCCGCCATAGCCGTAGAGCTGAACAAAGGTGAGGCAAGCAAAGGCGCCATAACAGAGGCCGCGCCACTAGACATAACCTGACGCAGAAAATGACGGCGTTGCGATATCGGATTAGGCATAATTCATTCTTTCTGTGTGCCGCATCACTGGCGGCGATGCTATGAGTCGTCTGAAATTTGCCAAAACCACAACATCCTGTGGTTTAAGCCTTGATACCTTCATCATAAGCCAAGCCATAGCATCAGTCTATGGTGTTTTTGTGGCATGATCTTTGGCAAAAAGCATGGCAGTTAGTGCCTGCCGCAGATCAGGGTCTTTGATATCACTGATCAGCTTTGCCATTGCGGTTTTGTCTGCTTCCGCTATTTCCCATCTTGCTGGTGGGATGGGTTTTTGGGCGGCAGAAGGTCGGACCATTCGTGCCTGTGCGCTGGATTGGTCTATGCGAATGCGGCCAATCGCCTGATAGCCAAAACAGGCATTTGCCCTGTCAATCAATTCAGGGATCAGCATTTGGATTTCTGGCGCTCTGGCAGAGGATACGGCTATCGTCAAAAC
>JALRFL010000238.1 GCA_023259875.1 Alphaproteobacteria bacterium | reverse complement strand
CCAAACGCGATGAGCAGGATCAGGACTTCGCGTAAACTCTGACCCTTAGATGGCTACTTCAAATTGTTACAGCGATCCTCACAGTTGGCTTTCGACCCGATAGGTGTTGGTATAAATAATCTGGGCGCTGGTGATAAATGCCTCGTCCTGCCAAGTCTCGCGATTGACAATAAACACCGCCGCGTCTGGCCTAAGGCCGAGCAAATCCGCCTGCTCATCAGTGGCATTCGCCGCGCTAAACCCCACCAACCCACTGGAAAATGGCGTGTTCAATACCAGCCATTCATTCGCGCTCATCCGGTCAAGCGGCGCGGTCAGGATATCCGGCGTGGTATGGGGGTTAATCCATCTTTCCTCCAGCCCATAGGCGGCGTCATCGGCGTAATGCATCGCCCGAAGATAAAGGCACGGCCGCGTCTCTAGCTTGGCTGGCGGCAACCGCATCTTTTGCTCTAACAAACGGTAGCGATAGGCCTTGTCTGATGCCTCTACCTCATGCCGGATAATCGGAATATTGACCACGGCGCGGCGCACCGGATGGGTGGCAACAAAGGTTCCGGCTTTGCGGCGGCGGATCAGATAGCCTTCTTTGGCGATTTCACGCAGGGCACGGTTGAGGGTTGTTCGCGCCACCCCATAATCGCGTGCCATCATTTCTTCGTTCGGCAGTTTTTCCCCCGGCAACCAATGCCGCGCGTTCAGCTTTTGCATCACAAGGTCTTTGATGCTGTTCCAGCTGTGGCGAGTCATGACAGTTTCATTTGCCGTAAATGTTGCACCTGTTTGGCATAGCGCGCGCAGATAGCGTCATGATGAATATGCCGGCCGCCTGTCACCATATGGCGACCTGCTGACCACACCTCGCTGATCATGCGGTTGTCGCCTGCTACCACCAGACTATCCAGAATCCGGTCACCGGCGATACCAATCAAATCCAGCGCGTTGGCATTAAGCGCAACCACATCCGCTAATCCGCCAACACGGATCGCGCCACCTTGTCTGCCCATGGCCTGATGCCCGCCGGTGGTCACCATCTGCCAGAGTTGCCGCCCAACCGATTGGGTTTCTGTGGCCATGATGTTGCGCCTTTTGTCGCGCAGGCGTTGAGAGTATTCAAGCGTCCGCAATTCTTCGGCTAGCGCGATGCGGATATTGGAGTCTGATCCAACACCAATCTTGCCGCCATGGGCTTGATAGCGCGCGCCATCAAAAATACCATCACCAAGGCTGGATTCCGTGATCGGGCAAAGCCCTACCACCGCGCCGGATTTTGCCAATGCCTCGGTTTCGCTGGCGATCATCTGTGTGGAATGGATCAGACAAAATCGCCCATTCACATCACATTGGTTGAGCAGATATTCAGTGGGTCGGGCGCCGGTATGCGCCTTGACCTCGTCAACCTCGGCGACTTGTTCTGCTAGGTGCATATGAAAGGGCGCGTCTGGCATCATTTCTGCCGCCGCCATTAAACCGTCATGGGATACCGCGCGCAAGGAATGGGGCGCGACCCCGATGACGGCATCCTTGGGCTGTGCGGCAATCAGTTTGGCTGAGGCGTCATGCAATCGGGCATAGGCATCAATGTCGTTGCCGAAACGGATTTGTCCAGCGCCTAATGGGCGCTGATCACAGCCGCCATATTGATAAAGAACCGGCAATAAAGTGATGCCAATCCCTGTCTCTGACGCGGCATCGGTAATCGCCGCCGCCATCACCGCCAGATCATCATAAGGGGTGCCATCCGCCTGATGATGCAGATAATGAAACTCTCCCACCGCGGCATAGCCGGCCTCTAACATTTCCATTTGCACAAGGGCGCTGATGGCGCGCACATCTTCGGGGGTCAGAGCTTCAAGAAAGCGGTACATCAATTGCCGCCATGTCCAGAAACTGTCTTCGGGATGCGCGCCTCTGAACTCGGTCAGACCCGCCATGGCGCGTTGAAAGGCGTGGCTATGCACATTGCATGGCGCCGGCAATAACACCGGTACATGAACATCAGCGGCGGTATCACCGTCAGGCCTTGTTTCTATGGCGTCAATCTTGCCGTCAATCACCGTCAGGGTGAGATGGTCTTGCCAGCCGTTTTCGGTTAGTGCCGTATCCGCAAAAATGGTGAAATTCATAGGCTGATGGTCTTTGTCTCTAATTTGTTATGTGCATACAAATTAAAAGCAAGACCACGCGCTTAGCAAGGCCTAATTTCATCACGCCTCAAAGGATGCCCACCCTTTGCATAGCCCAGTATAGTCCAACCAAGGCGATCATCACCGAAATCGGCACCTGAAAAATTATACGATACTGACGGGGTTTTGGCAAAAGGAGGCGGAGCAAAACGAACAAACGTTAGTACATAATTGATACTTGTGAGCGGACGGTAACGAGATGGA
>JALRFL010000181.1 GCA_023259875.1 Alphaproteobacteria bacterium | reverse complement strand
TGTTGTCTTAAAAACTGGCACCTCTGCCATTGGGGCGGAATTAACCGTCAGCCATACCGGTTCGCTTTCTGGCACTGATGATGTGTATCAGGCTTTTTTTGATCGGTTAGGGATTATCCGCGCCAAAGAGCCGGGGGATTTTATTGAAATCCTAAAATATTTAACTGTCACGGCAAGACCCAAAGGCCGCCGGGTCACAGGCTTTACCTGTTCAGGTGGCGGCGCCACTATGCTCGCTGATTATGGCGAAGAGCTAGGCTTACGCTATCCGCGCCCTGATGCCCCCCGTCGTAAAGCCTTGGCCCCCCTCTTGCCGCATACCGCAACCGTGTCTAACCCCTTAGATTACACGACCCCGATCTGGGGGATGCCGGAAAAAACCGAACCTGTTTTTGAGGTCATGGTGCGTGAAGATACCGATATGGCGGTTTTGGTTCAGGATTATCCTGCCGCAGGTCTGGATGACAGCCGCATCTATTATCATAACGATGCTATGGCCTTTGTTCGTGCCACCAAACGCCATGGTATTCCCGCCGCGATTTGTAGCACCATTTCCGAAAACCTTGATCGTGATGTGCGTGAAGAATTGATCAGCCACGGCGTTGCCCCCATGCAAGGCATTGGCGATACCATGAAAGCGATGGCGGCGGCGGCAACATACCACGCCAACAGAACACGCCTTATGGCCTCACCCCCCAAACCACTAGCCCTTTGCGAAACAGACGACATCCCCATCAAAATGCTTAACGAATGGGACAGTAAGGCGTTATTAAAAAAGGCCGGGGTGACAACCCCTCAAGGTGTGATCTGCCGTGATACCAGCATCACCATAGACCAGCTGTCTTATCCCGTTGTGGTGAAAGCGGTAAGTGCCGATTTACCCCATAAAAGCGAATGCGAGGCGGTGCAAGTGGGGCTGACCAATCTTGATGATACCGTGATGGCGGCGGATCGTATCCGCCAGAATTGCGCCCGCCTTGCCCCTCATGCCCGAATTGATGGAATACTGGTTGAGGAAATGGTCACCAAAACCGTTGCCGAAATCATGGTAAGCTTGCGGCGTGATGATCAATTTGGCTGTATACTGACCATCGCCTCAGGCGGTGTTTTGGTAGAATTGCTGAAAGACGCCGTGACCGTGATTATGCCCACCGACACCGCTAGCCTTAACGCAGCGATTGATCAGTTGGCGGTGGCAAAGGTGATAGACGGCTATCGCGGCAAAGCCGCAGGCAACCGTCAAGCGTTACATGATGCTATCATGAGCCTAAGCCACCTGATGGAACATGACGCCGATATCCGCCTGATTGAGATTAATCCCTTTATGATCACGCCAGAACACGTCATCGCGGCAGATGCGGTGATACACACAGCCGTATAAAGAAAGGCGGCGCATAAAGGGATAAGGGGCAGTTGCCCTACCCCTTAGCGCATCACAAACGGATTTGCGATAGGATCATCCGAGATATTGATCCACGCGGTTTTAGGGCGCGTATAATCATAAATCGCCTGCATCCCACTTTCACGGCCATAACCGGAATCCTTAAAGCCGCCAAAAGCCGCTATGGGGGAAACCATGCGATAGGTATTTACCCAAACAATACCTGCATTAACCGATCGCGTCATGCGCATGGCTCTAGCCTGATTGGCGGTAAAAATACCAGCGGCCAGACCATATTTGCTGTCATTGGCTTTGGCCAGAACTTCGTCTTCGTCATCAAACCGCAAGACACTTAAGACCGGGCCGAACAATTCCGTATCCACAATGGTCAGATTTTGATCTGGGGCGGCAATGATTGTTGGTTCATAAAACCAGCCCTGATTAGGATCGGATGGACGCTTTCCCCCACTCAACACTTCGCCGCCTTCGGCTTTGGCCTGTTTCACCTGATGTTCAATATGTTCAATTTGGGATATCGTCGCCAAAGGGCCCATTTGGGTGTCTTCTGCCAAAGGGTCACCAAGGCGAATATTTGCGACTTGCCCTAACATCTGATCGAGAAATTGATCCGCAATGCGGTTATGCAGATATAATCTAGACCCTGCCACACAGCTTTGCCCACTTGCCCCGAAGATTCCTGCGATTGACCCATTAACCGCGCTTTCAATATTGGCATCATCAAAAACAATAAAAGGCGACTTGCCGCCTAACTCAAGCGAGACTTGAGCAAAGTTTTCAGCAGAGTTTCGCACCACATGACGCGCTGCCCCCGGCCCGCCCGTAAAGCTAATACGCGCCACCAAAGGATGCGAGGTCAAAACCCGGCCACAAGGATCGGCATGACCGGTGATGATATTCACTACCCCCGGGGGGAAGCCAGCTTCCTCGATAAGACGGCCAAACTCTAGCATTGGCGCAGAAGCGTGTTCTGACGCTTTTAGCACAACGGTGTTTCCTGCCGCCAATGCAGGGCCAATTTTTACCGCAACCAGAAACAGTTGTGAGTTCCAAGGCACCACTGCCGCCACCACACCAAGCGGTTCACGCAAGGTGATGGTCATCATATCGGGTTTATCAATCGGCAGGGTTTCCCCATGCACCTTATCGGCACAGCCTGCATAGAAATGGAAAAATTCAGCGATATATTTCGCCTGCCAACGCGTTTCTTTGAGCATTTTTCCTGTATCAATGGTTTCGGTTCGTCCCAATTCTTCGGATTTATCTGCTAGCAATTCCGCCAGCCGCCGCAAATGACGGCCGCGCTCTGTCGGTGTCATTTTTGCCCATGGCCCAGTGGTAAAGGCACGGTGCGCTGCCTCAACCGCGCGATTGACATCATCTTCGCTGGCTTCGGGAATATCACACCACGCCTGTTCGGTGGTTGGGTTAATGCTATCAAACCGCTTACCATTACTGGCATCGACCCATGCCCCATCTATCAGCATTTGATAATGTTTTAATTCGCTCATTTTATATCCTCCCACCCTTGATTTTGATGCGATAAGGCATGATGGCGCGGCATCATGCGTGAAGCTTAATCATGTTATGGTAAATGAGCCATCGTGACCAAGATTAATTTTTTTACCATGTTTTGGCGAAAAAATGATAATGGATCAGACCCCTAACAGTGACCATGGCATTGATTGATACTGTTAAGGCAAAACCAAGAGGACGGGATATGGCAAAACAGGTGATTGGTGATCCGCTTGAAATTAACGGGCGACGGTTGTCACTGTCGCGTGCCATTCGGGCAGGGGATTTTGTTTTTTTAACTGGACAAATCCCTATGCAAAACGGCGCCGTGATGACAGAAGGGGATATCGACGCGCAAACCCGTGTGGTTCTGGATGAGATTAAAGCCACCCTTGCCATGGCGGAATGTGACTTATCTGATGTGGTCAAGGCTATGGTTTGGCTTCGTGATAGGGCGGATTTTCCCGGTTTTAATGCGGTTTATGCTGAATATTTTCCTGTTGATCCGCCTGCGCGTTCTGCGGTCATCAGCGAATTGTTGGTGGATGTTCGGGTTGAAATAGAGGTGGTGGCCTATCGCCCCTTACCAGCATGACCACATTCACCCCAGATGGCACATACTATCATCTCCATAACACCGGTGATGACAATGATGGCAAGGCTCTGATTCTGATTCATGGGCTTGGGTTAAATCATGCCATGTGGCGACACCAAACCGAGGCATTGGTTGAGATGGTCTCACATTCTGCCAAGCCATCTTATCATGTGTTGAGTTATGATCTTTATGGTCATGGCAAATCTGCACCACCGCCTCAGGTGCCTTCATTAACGCTGTTTTCACGCCAGCTCAAAACCCTGATGCAGCATCTGAAACTCACGCGTGGAATTATCATGGGGTTTTCTCTTGGCGGTATGATCGTTCGGCGTTTTGCCATGGATTACCCTGATATGGCTGAGGCTATTGCCATTTTGCATTCGCCTCATGACCGTGATCAAGCCGCCCATGATAACATCCAACAGCGTGTGTATCAGGCAAAGGCCAATGGCCCTGACGCCACGGTGGAAGATGCCTTGATCCGCTGGTTCACTGATGCTTTCCGCACCAAGCGACCAGATATCATGGATGAGGTGCGGCAATGGGTTAAAGCCAATGATCGCGATATCTATCCTAGCATTTATCAGGTGCTTGTTGATGGGGTGAAAGAATTGGTTAATCCGGAGACGCCCATCACTTGTCCAGCATTGGTTATGACAGGCGATGAGGATTTTGGTAATAATCCGGATATGAGCGCGGCTATCGCCAAAGACATTCCTGCATCAGAACTTCATATTCTAAAAGGGCTTCGTCATATGGCTATGCTTGAAGACCCTGAAACCTGTAATGCCGTCTTAATTCGGTTTATCAACAGTGTCACTAACACCGCGTTTTCATGATCACATACATTAAGGAGATCCCATGATGGAGCCAAATATCCGCAAAATTGTTACCTATAAAGAGGTTATCACATCTGATGGTGGACGCGCCGCCACACCGCCACTGGTGCTGTTCGCCGCCGCCGCGGTTATTGAAAACCCTTGGGCAGGTCGTGGATTTGTCGAAGACCTGATGCCTGAGATCAGAGCTTTTGGCCCAAAATTGGGTCAGATGCTCACCGATGAGATGTTAGCGCTAGGCGGAAGCAGTGATGCTATTGAAGCCATTGGCAAAGCGTCTATGGCGGGGCTGGATGGTGAAATGGAACACGCCTCAGCCATTATTCATACGGTCAATTATGGCAATGCCCTGCGCAAGGCGGTAGGCGGAAAAGCCTATTTGGGATTTACAAATACGCGCGGGCCAGCCAACACCCAGATCAATATCCCCCTGATGGATAAAAATGATACTGGTCGCCGCTCGCATTATCTGACGGTTCAGATGCATATCCCCGATGCCCCTAACAGCAACGAATTGATTGTTGCCTTTGGGGGGTCAGTTGGCGGCAGACCGCATCACCGTATTGGTGACCGTTACAGTGATCTCGCGGCACTTGGGGCAGACCTTGATAACCCTGCTGGCGTGTAACGCTTTATCCATCTTTATCGCAATAAGGGCAGCAAAAGTGTAATTTTGTTTGCCCTTTTTTGGTTTTCTTTTGATGATCATAGGCGCAAATCGCTTGCTGATATTGCTTGCTGATCCTGACTAAGGGCGGCAATATATGGGGTGTTTGTTTTTGATCAGCATTCCTGATCCTGCCTAAATGGAGATATGATATGACCCCTGATCTCATTATCCTTAACGGTCGTCTGATCACATTTGATAAAAATCAACCTGCCGCCACTGCCTTGGCAATTCATAACGGCCGCATTTCAGCCGTAGGTGAAACCGCAGATATTCGCGCCATGGCAGGGCCAGACACCCGAAAGATTGACGCTGGTGGCGGCACCGTTCTTCCCGGCTTTATTGACAGCCATGTGCATTTGTTTGGCGGCTCGGCCGAACTTGATTATCTCGATCTTTTTGGTGTTCAAGGCCTTGAGGCGTTAACCCAAAAAACACGCGCTTGGGCAAAAACTTGCCCAGAGGATGAGATCATTTTTGCGATACAAGCGGATTATAACCTTATTGCCTCAGGCCATCAGACAACGCGGCATGATCTTGATAAAGCGATGCCGGATCGCCCCTTTGCTATGTTTGCCGCCGATCACCATACCATTTGGGCGAATACCAAAGCATTGGAAATGGCTGGAATTCTCAATGGTGGCGACGCTGGTAAAGGCGCAGAAATTGTCATGGCGGCAGACGGCACCGCATCAGGCGAATTGCGAGAACCCGGTGCCTATGCGCCTGTGTTACGGCTTACCCGTTATGGCGGCCGCGATATGATCGGGATGGTCACAGGACGTAACCCTGACCCTGCCGCGACCGCCGCTGAACGGCAACTTGATGCCGATGCTATTGCACGCGGAATGAAGCATTGTGCCAGCCACGGCATCACCAGCCTGCATAATATGGATGGCAATATCTATACCCTGGAATTGCTGAAAACACTTGAGGCGCGTGGGGATTTGCTATGCCGAACAGAAATCCCTTTTCATTTCAAAAGTTTTGATACACTTAGTCGTTTTGAAGAAGCCGAGGCCATGCGCCGCGACTTCACAGGGGATCATGT
>JALRFL010000179.1 GCA_023259875.1 Alphaproteobacteria bacterium | reverse complement strand
TGCCTCAGGCCATCAGACAACGCGGCATGATCTTGATAAAGCGATGCCGGATCGCCCCTTTGCTATGTTTGCCGCCGATCACCATACCATTTGGGCGAACACCAAAGCGTTGGAAATGGCTGGAATTCTCAATGGTGGCGACGCTGGCAAAGGCGCAGAAATTGTCATGGCGGCGGATGGCACAGCTTCAGGGGAGTTGCGTGAACCCGGCGCCTATGCGCCTGTGTTACGGCTTACCCGATATGGCGGCCGCGATATGATCGGATTGGTCACAGGGCGTAACCCTGACCCTGCCGCCACCGCCGCTGAACGGCAACTTGATGCCGATGCTATTGCGCGCGGAATGAAGCATTGCGCCAGCCACGGCATCACCAGCCTGCATAATATGGATGGCAATATCTATACACTGGAATTGCTGAAAACACTTGAGGCGCGCGGGGATTTGCTATGCCGAACAGAAATCCCTTTTCATTTCAAAAGTTTTGATTCACTTAGTCGTTTTGAAGAAGCCGAGGCCATGCGCCGCGACTTCACAGGGGATCATGTTTGGTGCAAGCGCGTCAAAATGTTTGTTGATGGCGTTATTGAAAGTTCAACAGCCCTGATGCTTCAGCCATACCCCGGTCTTGATACTATTGGGGATGCAGTGTTTGATGAGGAGCTGTTTCGCCAAGCATGTATTGAGGCGGATCGGCGCGGATTTCAAATCTCTGTTCATGCTATTGGTGATCTGGCTATTCGCCAAACCCTTGATGCGTATGAGCTGGCGCGTGACACCAATGGCAAGCGCGATAGCCGTCACCGCATTGAACATATCGAAGTGTTGCATCCGGATGATCTGCCGCGTTTTGCTGATCTTGGCGTGGTCGCCTCTATTCAGCCGGGCCATGCCCCATTTGGCACTTACTTTTCACCAGAGACGGTTAACCGAATGCTACATCCACACCAAAAGCCTACGGCTTTTGCTTGGCAAGATATTCGGGCATCAGGAACGCCAGTGGTATTTTCCACCGATTGGCCCGTCATCCCTGTTGATGTTATGCCCAATGTTAAATCAGCGGTTGCCCCAAAACGCATGCCTGCGCCTTGGCGGAATCAAGCACAAAGCCTGCACGATACCCTAGAGAGCTATACCGCAGGAAACGCTTGGGTTGAGTTTAACGAAGACCGCAAAGGCAAATTAATCCCCGGCATGATGGCGGATATCGCAATCATGTCCCATGATTTAGAAGCCATGGCGCCAGAAGAATTAGATCAAGCCCGCGCCCAAACCACCATCTGTGACGGCAAGATCACTTATGAAGCCTAAGCCCAAGCGCGTTAAAACCGCTTGCGTGACACAAGGAAGAATATCGTCACCACCAACAAGGATATGCCCAGCAACACCGTCGATATTGCGTTGATTTCTGGCGTGATGACACGGCGAAGCTGTCCTAACATATAGGTAGGAAGCGTATCTTGACCTGCGGTTTTTACAAACTCGGTGATGATCACATCATCTAGCGAAATGACAAAGGCGAGCATAGCGCCTGCCATAATCCCCGGAAATAATAACGGCAAGGTTACGCGCCGAAAGACCTGAAAAGGTGTCGCGTAAAGATCACCCGCTGCGGTTTCAAGGCTTAAATCCATGCCATCAAGCCGCGCCTTGATCGGCAGATACGCAAACGGAACACAAAACGCCGCGTGCGCTGCGATCAAATACCCCAACCCATAATATCCGGTGAAGGTTTTAATAATGGCAAAGAAAATCAACAACGCCACCGCAGTGACAATTTCTGGCACCATTAATGGCTGATTGATCATCAGGAAGATCAGATTCTGCCCCTTGAACTTTTGGGTACGGGTTGTGCCTAAGGCCGCCATCGTAGCAACCAAGGTGGAAATCATTGAGGCCGAAACGGCAATGATGAGCGAGCGAATGGCCGCCTCTTGCACCAATTCGTTTTCGTAAGCCAGCACATACCAATGAAATGAAAACCCTTCCCACAACATCAGATTGTTGCCAGCGTTAAACGAATAAAACACCAGCGTTAAAATCGGCGCATAAAGCACAAAAAAACAAATAAGAGCAATAGTCGTAAAGCCATGCTGGCGCGTAATCGAAAACGGTTTTTTGCGGAATATTCCACCGGACATATGGCTAGCCATGGTTACGCTCCGATTTCTGAACAAGACGAACATAGAAAATCAGGGCCACCATCACAATCACCAGCATGGTCACAGCGAGTGCCGCCCCAAGCGGCCAGTTTTTACCCTGTCCAAATTGCAATTCAATCAGATTGCCCACCATCAAACGCTTGCCGCCACCCAATACCCTAGGGGTAACATAAGCCCCAAGAGAAGGTACAAAAACAAGGATAGAGCCAGCAATAATTCCGGGTTTGATAATCGGTATGACAATGCGCCTTAACACCTTTAATCGCGACGCATAGAGATCATATCCTGCTTCCACAAAACGGAAATCAAACCTTTCCATTGAGGCATAAATCGGCAACACCATTAGTGGCAGATACACATAAGCCATCCCAACTAAAATGGCAAAATCCGTATAAAGCATCCGTATAGGCTCTTGGATCAGCCCAAGAGACATCAGTGCATTGTTGATCACACCCTGATTTCTGATCAGCTCAAGAATAGCGAAAGTGCGGATCAACAGATTCGTCCAGAACGGAATGGTGATCAGAAACAGCCAGACATTGCGTGTCGAAGGCGGTCTTGTGGCAATAAAATAAGCGGTGGGAAACCCAAAAAATAAACATAAAACCGTTGTTAAAAAAGACAGTTGCACCGAGCGCCAGAAAATTGAGAGATGAGCATCAGAAAGCGACACCGTGTCATCAAAAATATCTTTGGTATAGAGAACATTAAACCACGCGTCTGTTGAGAACTCCCAGACCACGCCGCCATAACTTCCCGATGATAAGAACGAATAAATGACCACAATGATCAAAGGGCCAGAGGCGGCAAATAACAACAGCAAAAGAGCCGGTGTTGATAACAACCAATTCGCGCGTGTCTTGCGGCGGATTTGGTCTTGCTCAAGTTGGCTTAATTTCCGGCTCATCGCAGTCTTAATCCCTCAGAACCTTGAGGGCATTTTCGTCAACAAATATGCCCAATTTATCACCAATCGCTGGATTAAACCCACCCTCAAGGGTGTTTTGGGCGCGCACCACAAATTGGCTGCCATCGTCCAGATTCAGATGATAATTGGTGTCCGTTCCAAAAAACAATTTATTTGCCAAAGTCCCTGTTAAGGTTGCGCCACGGGTCTTGCCATCAAGCCGGGCGTGTTCGGGGCGAATGAAAACCAGAGCCTTTTTATCATGCGTTTTATTGGCAGGAATTTTCACCGGAAGGCTTTTCTTGCTATTTGCAAAACGGATCGCGCCAAGACCGCCACGGCCGCTAGCCTTACTGACAATATCGACTTCTACGAAATTAGACTCACCAATAAAATCGGCAACAAAGCGTTCTTGTGGGTCGTTATAAATCTCATTAGGTGTGCCAACCTGCAAGATATGCCCTTGGTTCATCACCGCAATGCGATCCGACATGGTCAGCGCCTCTTCCTGATCATGGGTGACAAAAATAAAGGTAATGCCTGTTTCTAATTGCAGGCGTTTTAATTCAATCTGCATGCCGCGCCGCAATTTATAGTCGAGCGCAGAAAGCGGTTCATCCAAAAGTAAGACATCAGGTTTAGGGGCAAGAGCACGAGCCAGCGCCACCCTCTGCTGTTGTCCACCCGAAATCTGATTTGTGCGGCGATTCTTTAATTCTTCCATATGGACAAGCGCCAGCATTTCATCCACGGTTTGGTTAATCTCATGCTTTGGCTTGTTCAGCATCTCCAACCCAAAGCTGATATTCTGAGCAACTGTCAAATGTGGGAAAAGCGCATAACTCTGGAACA
>JALRFL010000165.1 GCA_023259875.1 Alphaproteobacteria bacterium | reverse complement strand
CTAAGCAAAAGCTGACACAGAGCGACCCTGCGCTTTTCCCCACCAGAAAGATTGGTGACCTCCCCATCTGAGGGCGGCAGGCGCAAGGCATCCATTGCAATCGCCGCGGTGCGCTCAAGGTCCCATGCGTTCGCGTTATCAATTTTTTCCTGCAATTCGCCTTGTTCTTCGATCAGAGCGTTCATTTCATCATCGCTCATTTCTTCGGCAAAACGCGCGCTGATTTCATTAAACCGATCCACCAGCGCCTTTTTTTCACCCATGCCAAGCAGGACATTTTCTAAAACCGTGAGGGAGTTATCCAATTCGGGTTCCTGTGCCAGATAGCCAACCTTTAGCCCATCCGCCGACCATGCCTCACCTTGAAAATCGGTTTCAATGCCTGCCATGATCCGCAACAAGGTGGATTTACCAGCCCCGTTAATCCCCAAAACGCCAATCTTTGCCCCGGGCATAAAAGACAGGGAAATATCCTTTAATACCTCTTTTCCCCCCGGCCAAGATTTGCTGAGGTGGCTCATCACATAGACATATTGGGGATTTGACATGGTCTTCTCACAAGGGTTTTCAGAACGGTTTCATTATCTCCCCCTCATCTAGCATGAAACGCCT
The DNA here is from genome assembly GCA_023259875.1 of Alphaproteobacteria bacterium. Lineage (GTDB taxonomy): Bacteria > Pseudomonadota > Alphaproteobacteria > Puniceispirillales > UBA1172 > UBA12202. Next base: position 7,446 of record JALRFL010000165.1, on the reverse strand, counting down.
TCTTGATCCATAGGCTGAACAGGATTAACCCTCTTTCTCTTTTGACGAGGCGGCATAAGATAGGATATGGATAAAGGAAAAGGGATTGGCACCACAAAGGGGATTCTGCCGTGATATATTGGCCAGTGAGCTTAATCTTATTAGACAGTGCCGTTGCCGTCTTGATGTGGATTTGCATCGGCAGGTTTCTGCTATCGGTTGCCTTGCCTGATCAATCCCCGTTTTTTGCCATGCGCTGGTTGGTTCAGTTAAGCAACCCGTTAATCCATCTGACCAACCGCATTTGCCCCTCCCAGATCACAGAAAAGCTGCGGCCGCTTTATGCTGGGTTTGTCTTTTTGGTCATTCGGTTTTATCTATTTCCCCTTAGCTTTGGCTATGAGGTCGCAGGATTAGGGGATTTTCCACTTGAGGAAACGCTGTTATCCTTTATTCGATAAGGATGCCAAGCGGCTTATTCCAGCCGGAATTGGGGTTGATGAGTTGGGGTAAGCCGTAAGATCACATTCATATCTTGGCGATCAGATGATACCCTAATCAGGCTGATACCGCCGTTGCCATCATCAAAACTGAGGATCACCGCGCCGTCTTCTGCCATGCTGCTACCTAGCAGGCTTTGCCCTTTGGGATAGTGGATCACCGCCGTTTGGTCAGAGGCCGAGGGCAAATTGCCGATATTGACCGCAAGCCCATAGAACAAAAGCCCTATCCCCACCACAATCAGCACAGACATAATCACCACCGCCATTTTGACAGGTTTTAGCCATGCCGGCTCTGGCAGAGGGGAAAAAGCGTCGCTGTGATTGCCATTTTCGGCCACAGGATTAGGGTTAGCCTGCTGATTTGGCTGGTGATTTGATCCGCTTGGGTGCATATTCCCTCACATGAATGATAATCTGACTCTATTGACACTTACCGTAGGCGAGGAAGCGAAGCAAGATCGCATTGACCGTTGGCTTGCAGAAACCTGCGCCGAACAGCATCATATTTTCCTTGAAACCGCAGAGGATGAGGCCGCGTCCCCCTATGCTGGGCTGTCGCGGTCACGGCTGAAAACCTTAATCCTAGATGGGCAATTGCGTATTAACGGCGTGATCAGCCATAACCCTTCGCTAACGATTCAAGGGGGGATGGTCTGTGAATTGACCTTGCCTGAACCCGTGTCGGCCATTCCCCAAGGGGAAGCCATCCCCCTTGATGTCCTGTTTGAAGATGACCACCTGATCATCATTAACAAGCCAGCAGGCATGGTGGTGCATCCTGCCCCCGGGTCTATGCAAGGCACCTTGGTGAATGCGCTGATCGCCCATTGCGGCGACAGTTTAACCGGCATTGGCGGTGAGACGCGCCCCGGCATCGTGCATCGGCTGGACAAAGATACCAGCGGCGTCATGGTGGCGGCGAAAACCGCCATAGCGCATCAAAGGCTGTCAGTGATGTTTGCCGAACATGATCTGACCCGGCAATACACCGCGCTGGTATGGGGGATATTAAAAGAACGCAACGCCACCATTGACGCCCCCATCGGGCGCAACACCCGTGACCGAAAAAAAATGGCTATCCTTGCCAGCGGGCGTGATGCCGTCACCCATATTCATGCGGCAAGGGTTTTGCCACCATTGGCATCGGTAGTGGAATGTGTGTTGGAAACTGGCCGCACGCATCAAATCCGGGTGCATATGGCGCATATCGGCCATGGCGTGATTGGTGACCCGTCTTATGGCCGCCCCATGCGAGCAGGCCAGATGCCAGATCAAGCCCTGCGTGATGCCCTAGCCGGATTACGCGCCTTTCCGCGCCAAGCGCTCCATGCCAGCCATCTTGGTTTCGATCATCCCATCACAGGCGAAGCCTTGGGCTTTGATACGCCTCTGCCAGCGGATATGGAGGCATTGATCAAAGGGCTAGAAGACGCTATCGCCAAACGCGGCAAGGCCAAACCGCTGACCTGATCACCACATGACCCTAGCCATAATCCGGTCATAATACGCGGTTATAATTTGGCTTAAAGGCGGTATCGCCCTCTTTTATTGTTGTAAGATTTGACTATATGAAGGATGAAAACATCAGAGAAAGCCATGACCACTGCACAACTTCCAGCCACCTTGGGCAATCTGACACCTGATGGGAATCTGTCACGCTATCTGGATGAGATTAAGCGGTTTCCCATGCTGTCAGCCGAAGAAGAATACACCTTGGCTAAAGATTGGAAAGATAATGGCAATATCGAATCTGCCCATCAGCTGGTGACCAGCCATTTGCGGTTGGTGGCAAAAATTGCCATGGGTTATCGCGGCTATGGCCTGCCTATGGGTGAGCTCATCGCCGAGGGCAATCTGGGCATGATGCACGCAGTCAAACGGTTTGAGCCGGAAAAGGGCTTTCGGCTTTCTACCTATGCCATGTGGTGGATCAAGGCCAGCATTCAGGAATATATCCTGCGGTCGTGGTCACTGGTAAAGATCGGCACCACCGCCGCCCAGAAAAAGCTGTTTTTCAATCTGCGCCGCCTCAAAGGGGAAATCAAAGCCCTTGAAGATGGCGATATGCACCCGGATCAGGTGAAACAGATTGCCGATACGCTGGATGTCCCCGAAGTTGAGGTGGTCAACATGAACCGCCGCATGGGTGTCGGCGACCAATCGCTGAATGCCACCATCGGCAGTGAGGGTGACGCCGGGGAATGGCAAGACTGGCTTGAGGATGAAAACGACAACCAAGAAGTCACCTTTGCCGAGGCAGAGGAATATAGCAGTCGCCGGCAGCTGCTGGTGGAGGCGTTGGCCGACCTGAATGAGCGCGAGGCGGATATCATCCGCGCAAGGCGGCTGTCTGATGATCCGTCAACCCTAGAAGACCTGTCCCAGCAATATGGGGTTAGCCGCGAGCGCATCCGCCAGATTGAGGCACGCGCCTTTGAAAAGCTTCAGCTTGGGGTGAAAACCCGCGCCATTGAACAAAAGCTGATTGAAGACGCGTCTTAAGCCGTTAATCCTTTTTTAACCTTTCGTTGTTACACTGCCGCGTGATTGCGCCAGATCACCTTAATGATTTGGTGCCATAAAAGGCAGAGGATATGGCAAAAAAACCCGCTAAAACAAAACAGACGGCAAAGGCAAAGGATGAGCAAACCCTTACTGCTAGGGCATTGAAATGCAACACCGCCCATGAGTTGATCAACTTGATTAAAGAGTTGAAGATTACCGATGAGGAATATGTATTTCGTGGTGTTTCTAAAATATATAAATGGCAAGGTTATAAAGGGAGAAATAAAATAGATATCTGTTCCAGTATTTTTCTCAATTATAGAAAGAAATTTGATTTTAGTGATAATTATCATCCCGTGCATATCGAAAGTGAAATTGTTGATGACGCCAAGACCTATTTTCCACCGCATGCCAGTAATATTGAGATATTGTCAGATATCCGGCATTTTGGCGGTGACACCACCTTAATTGATTTCAGTAAAGATGTTCTGGTTGCCCTGTTCTTCGCTTGCCAAGATAATCCAAGAACTGAAGGGCAATTAATTGCTTTACCCATCAACGAAATAGATACCATTCTTGGATTTGATTACGAGAAAGATTTTGGCATCAAACATGGGTCGACAGCTGATAAGAGCATTGCAAAGAGCGTAGATTTTAATAAGATTCGTTTAATTTCACCCATTATGACCGCAACAAATCAAGCGCGAGTTGTAGCGCAAAAAAGTGTCTTTATTCACGCCCCTTGCGGATATATTGACCCCGGAGAATGCGTCATTATCCCTATAGACCCTAAATTCAAACAGTTTATATTACAATATTTAGATCAGTTTCATGATATCAACCAACGAAGCATTTATAATGATTTGCATGGATTAATCGATTCTCAAAAGCATACCTTTAAAGCTCGCCTAAACCTATTTAAAGGTAATAAATTTCTCGCAGAAAATGATAATAACAGTGCTAAGTGGCGCTTTACCCAAGCCATACGATTAAAGCGAGATTATGCCAAAGCATATAACAGTCGTAGCCTCGCATATAGTCAACTTGGGAAAGACCGACAGGCCATTATTGATTTAAATAAAGCTATTCGATTAAAACCGGATTATGCTGATGCATACTATAATCGTGGACTGCTCCAGTTTAGCCTTAATAAATATGATGAAGCCATTGCCGATTTTAGTAAGGTTATTGAATTAAATCCTCGTGATGCTGAAGCATATAATAGCCGTGGTATTTCAAAATATGAACTCAAACAATATCAAGGCGCGATGAAGGATTTAACTAAAGCCATCCAGTTAGATCAAAATTATGCAGATGCACACTATAATCGCGGCCTTGTCAAAATGAATGCTGAAGATGATCAAAGGGCTAATGCTAATGATGAATAAGCGATCTTATGAAAAAGCAATTACCGATTTTGACATGGCTATTCAGATAAAACCAGATTTTGCCGACGCATATTACGCTCGCGGCGTTGCTAAAGGTAACCTAGGGCAATATGAAGACGCCATTTCCGATTATGATCAGGCCATCCGATTAAAACCCGATGATGCCGACGCATATTTCAATCGCGGTGTTGCTAAAGGCAAGCTTAAGAAATATCCAGATGCCATTACCGATTATGATAAAGCCATTCAGTTAAAACCCGATGATGCCGAAGCTTATCTCAATCGCGGCATTGCTAAAGGCAGTCTTGGGCAATATCCAGACGCCATTACCGATTTTGATCAGGCCATTGCATTAAAACCAGATGAAGCCAAGGCATATTCTAATCGCGGCATTGCTAAGGGCAAACATGGGCAACACCAAGACGCCATTTCCGATTATGATCAAGCCATTCAGTTAAATCCAGAATATGCCAAGGCATATCATAGTCGCGGTCTTGCCAAATTCAACCTTGGGCAATATGAAGACGCCATTGCCGATTATGATCAGGTTATTCGGGTAAATCCAGAATATGCCGAAGCATATCTCAGTCGCGGAGTTGCTAAAGGCAGTCTTGGGCAACATCAAGACGCCATTACCGATTTTGATAAAGCCATTCGGTTAAATCCAGAATATGCCGAAGCATTTTCTAATCGCGGCATTGTCAAAGATAGACTTAAGCAACACCAAGGCGCCATTGCTGATTTTGATCAGGCCATTCGGTTAAATCCAGATGATGCCCAAGCATATTATAATCGCGGTAATATCCTAGATATTCTAGAGCAACATCTTGAAGCTCTAGCTAATTACGAAAAGACTATTGAGCTTGATCCATTTTTCTTCGAAGCTTACCAAAATCGTGCTAATGTAAAGATAAAATTTGCCGATTATCATGGAGCTATTTCTGACCTTAATAAAGCTCTTGAGTTAAACCCTAATAATGCCGACGCATATTTTTTTAATCGCGGCCTCGCTAAAAGTAATCTTGGGCAACATCAAAACGCCATTATCGATTATGATCAAGCCATTCAGTTAAATCCAGAATATGCCGAAGCATATTGCGGTCGAGGTTTCGCCAAAGGTGCTCTTAAACAATATCCAGAGGCCATTGCTGATTATGATCAGGCCATTCAACTAAAACCCGATTATGCCGAAGCATATTTCAATCGTGGCGTTGCTAGAGGTGCTCTTAAACAATATCCAAAGGCCATTGCCGATTGCGATCAAGCCATTCAGTTAAAACCGAATTATGCCAAAGCATATTTTCTTCGCGGTTTCATGCATCAAGACCTAGGACAACCCGAAAAGGCCAAGGCCGATTTTACCAAGGCCCTAGAATTGGGCTTTATCCCACCAGACCCCAAAACCGACGACACCCCAACCTAACCGGGGAAGAAATCATGCGGTTTCAACCCGGGGATATTAAAAAATAATACCTCAGAATGGAACAACACATCCTGATAAATATCTTTGGGCAAGGACAGGATAGAGGAAATGGGCGGAAACGCCCCTGTCAAAAAAGCCTGCCAACGGCGGCTATTGATGGTCTGGTTAAGCCGCAAGCCATAGGGCGCAAACATCACCATCGGCACATCCCCCCCAAAAAGGGACACGGTTTTTTTAAGCCAAACCTCGGGCAAAAGCGGCCTTGCGCCGTATTCCGCCTTCATGATCATCTTGGTTTTGGCTTCCACATTAAAAGGCGGATTGGCAATCACCAAGGCAGGGGTAGGATAATCCCCCGGCTGAACATCCAGATAATTGCGCTGATGCGTGTCTGGCCAGCCTTGATCCGTGATATCAATGCCAATGGTGCGAAAGCCAGCCGCCGCAAACGGCGCCAAAAGCGAGCCGCCCCCCACGCAAGGGTCAAGCACGAGCCCGGTTGGTTCAATCTGATCTTTGACCAGATCAAAGAGAAATTGGCTTAGCCGTTGGGGCGTGTAGATGGTAGAGCGTTTTTGATTGTCATAAAAATTGTTGCGGCTGACATTATACAAGAGCTGATCCTTTTCGGCATTTCTACCGAAAGGTATCAGGCAAAGGTTAATAAACCGTTAACGGGGGCAATTTTTATTCGCGTTTAGCCTTCGAACGGATCATGCACCAAAATCGTGTCGTTTCGCTCTGGGCTGGTGGAAACACTGGCAACGGGGATGCCTGTTAGTTCTTCGAGCCGTTTGATGTATTTGATCGCTTGCGGCGGCAAATCTGCCCATGACCGCGCCCCACAGGTTGTTCCTTCCCACCCCGGCATGACCTCATAAATCGGCTCAAGCCGTTCTTGGTCAATCGTCGCCACGGGAAAGCGATCAAGGGTCTTGCCATCCAGCCGGTAGCCTGTGCAAATCTTGATCTCATCCATGCCGTCAAGCACATCCAGCTTGGTCAACGCCATTCCGGTAATGCCAGCGATCTTGCCAGCCTGCCGCACCATGACCGCATCAAACCACCCACAACGGCGTTTGCGGCCTGTGACGGTTCCGAACTCATGCCCCCGTTCACCAAGGGTTTGACCGGCCTCGCCCTCATCCTCCGTAGGAAACGGGCCAGAGCCAACGCGCGTGGTATAGGCCTTGGTGATGCCCAGAACATAACCAATGGTGGTCATGCCTACCCCTGCCCCCGTGGATGCCTGTCCAGCGACTGTGTTAGACGAGGTCACATAAGGATAAGTGCCATGGTCGATATCCAGCATCACCCCTTGCGCGCCTTCATAGAGAATCCGTTGGCCTTGGCGGCGCGCCTCATCCAGAATGGCCCATGCCTCACCCAAATAGGGGATGATTTGTTCACGCAGCGCCATGACGCCGGCGATCATCTCATCCGCGTCCATAGGCGGCTCCCCTGCGCCTTTCAGGAAAATATTGTGATGCGCGACTAAGAGATGGATTTTTTCTGCCATCGCCACTGGATCAATGATATCTGCCATGCGCAGAGCGCGGCGTGCTACCTTATCCTCATAAGCCGGGCCAATGCCGCGGCCAGTGGTGCCAATCTTGCCCTTGGCGGCGATTGCCTCACGCACCTGATC
>JALRFL010000146.1 GCA_023259875.1 Alphaproteobacteria bacterium | reverse complement strand
GTGTTACGCAATCCAAATGAGATTGTTGTGAGATCAAAAGTGTTATCAGCAAATGGAAGATTCATCGCATCATGGACAAAGTGGGGGCATTGCCATCGGTTAAGGCGGTGATGGCGCGGCAAGACAATTAAATAACGAGCAAATATTGAGCCCGCGCTTAAAACTTTGGCGCGGCCACACCAGTAATCACAATATTCATCAGGCTGGTCGAAGTATCACTAAGAGCCGTTGCCAAAGTTGATGCCAGAGCATCAGGGTGATCAACAAAATATCCCTTCGCCCCCAACCCTTCGGCAATGTGGTCATATCGGGTTTCGGCGTCAAGATCACAAGAATGCACGCGATCATCGCCAAATTGTCGCTTTTGAATTTCAACTTCTGCGCCCCAGCGTTGATCATTGCCGACAATAAAGGTAATGGGCAAACCAGCGCGGCGTGCGGTTTCTATTTCTGTTAGATGAAACCCTGCGCTGCCATCCCCCATAAAGGCGACGACATGACGCCCGGGATTGGCAAAGGCCATCCCAATCGCTTGGGGAATGGCGCCGCCAATTCCGCCTGATGGGCCATTGGTCAGGGTATGTGCCGCGATATTGATAGGGTCTGGTAAGCCAGATTGCACCCATTGGCTGAACTCACCGCCATCACAAACGATCAATGGAGGCGCAGAAAGATCAATAGATTTGGTGAAAGCCTGCATCACCATTGCTGGTGTAATATGGTCTTTTGCCTCAATCTCTGCCGCTGGGATAGCAGGCCTTTCAGCGAGCCGTTTGTCCACAGATTTCAACCATGTTTGTGGGCGTGATCGCAATTCAGCCTTGGCAAGAGCTTTCATGCTTGAGACAGGATCAGCGATACATCCCCATGTCATATTCCCAAAAAATACCTGATTGGCTAAGGTAACGGTTCCAGATTGCGCGGCGCAAACTATGATGCGCTGAGCTGGCATAATCTCACGCGAGCCAAAGCCGAGAATAAAATCAGGCTCTTTATCCAGCAAAATGATGCCGTCAGCCTCAGCCAAGATATCTTTAATGCGGCCAAGCATGGGATCAGCCATTCCGCGTGGGCTAGTCATGGATATCACAGGAATCTTATGGCGGCTTCGGATGGCCTCAACAAGATCAAGATTGCGCGCAGAAGATATCGTGCCGCCAGTCACGATCACTGGTTTTTGGGACGCATCAAGTGCCATGGTAATCGGGCTAAGATCAGATGGGCTCACGGCGAAACTGTCGTCTTCGCTATAAACTAATGGGGGAAAAAGGGGGTTTTGTGCAGATTCATTCAACACATCTTCAGGTATGGCCAAATGAACCGGCCCATGCCTGCCGGAACGGGCAACATACATAGCCTCACGGATTGCACCGTCTATATTGTTGCTGCTCGTTAACCGCCAGCTTTCCTTGACAAGCGGCGCGCTAATGGCGGTTTGGTTTAGCTCTTGAAACGGGCGGCGACCATCCATACGCACCGGACTATCACCTGTGATCAAAACAACAGGGGATTCTGACGCCATCAGCGCATAAAGTGGGCCGATAGCATTGGTGAAACCCGGCCCAGCGGTACATAGCGCAACACCAGTGCGCTTGCTGGAACGGGCAAATCCATCCGCCATAAAGACGGCGCCGGCCTCATGCCGGGCATGAATAATGGTCATATCCTGATCATAGGCGGCGTCATAAAGCGACATGATCTGGTTGCCTGACAAGGAAAAGATGGTATGTGTTCCAGCCTCAGCGATGGAGGAAATGATAAGGTCAGCAACGCGCATTTTTGGAAATTCTTAACTAGTGGTTTTTTTCATTTCTATGCTTAGCAGAAAAATAGCAGTAAAGATGCCTCTTTTTCCTATAAATATATATGTGATATTTTCTTTGCGATACAACAATTGCCGAAAAATAAAGGTGACATGCGATGACAAAAATCAAGACTATTGGCTGTATTGGGCTAGGCACAATGGGAATGCCTATTGCCGCCCATTTATTAAAGTCTGGTTTTTCTGTTAGCGGTTATGCGCGGCGCGCGTCGTTTTTTGACAACGAGGGTGCTGATCTCATCACGCTGGGCATGAACATAGCCTCAAGCCCGGCAGAATTGGCATCACGCGCGGATGTGGTGATCACCAATGTGCTGTCAGGGGATGATGTTTCTGATGTGCTGTTAGACCGTAAGGATGCCGTCATTCATGGGGCAAAGGCCGGATTGATCGTAATGGATCACAGCACAATCGCCCCTCAACAGGCGCAAGAGATATCTCAGCGATTACGCGCCAAACTGATTGGATTTGTTGACGCGCCTGTATCAGGTGGCGGCGCTGGCGCCGAAGCAGGAACATTGGTCTCTATGCTTGGGGGTGAGGCAAAAGATATCGAAAGCATAGCCCCGCTTCTTAACTGTTATACCAAAGGCTTTCGTCATATCGGCCATTCGGGTCATGGTCAGGTGGCCAAATTATGTAACCAGATTGCCCAAGTGGTGACAATTTCCGGCGTGGCGGAGGCGATGCGCTTTGCCGACATGCATCAGACGGATCAAAACGCGGTGTTAGATGTGATGATGCAAGGTTTTGCCAGCAGTAAAATGTTGGAATTAATGGCGCCAAAAATGATTTCTGAGGATTTTACCCCCGGAATGGAATCCCGGCTTCATGCTAAAGATATGGGAATAGCATTAGCGGCGGCGCAAACCCAAGATGTTGATTTGCCTGCCACCGCGCTTGTTTCGGGGCTCTTGGATGCGGTTCAACAGGCCGGATGGCAAAATATGGATACCTCAATTTTATATCGCTATCTAAAAAAATATACCGATTAGTCCTTGTCATGATACGAATATGTTCCATTTTTGAGTTGTGGTGATGATAAATAGGTTCACCAAGACTAATAGCGTGCACAAACTAACGTGTCCTTTGGGACAAAATAAGAGGTAACCAAATATGTCAACAGGCAAAGTAAAATGGTTCAATGCCACTAAAGGCTATGGCTTTATTGAGCCAAGCGAAGGTGGTGCCGACGCTTTCGTTCATATCAGTGCAGTGCAAGAAGCTGGACTAGCAGAATTGGTAGAAGGTCAAGAAGTTGAATATGAAATGACCGAAGCGAAGAACGGAAAGCTTTGCGCCGCTAATATCAAGCTTGCAGGCTAAGGGCTAAAGGGTTTGGAATCAATTATCGCCGTTGGGCGATATAAAGACCAGTAAAGACCAGACCCAAAGACAGCAAATGATAAAACCCTAGCGTTTCTTTTAGGATAGAAACGCCTAATAGGGCTGAAAAAACAGGCACAAGATTGGTGAACATACCAGCCTTGCTAGAGCCGATTTTGTCCACGCCAATCATAAACCATACTTGTGACAGAAATGATGGTACGATAGCGACATAAAGCAAAATCAGCCAGCTCTCGCCGCCAGTGAACACAAATCCCCCCATAACGATTTCTGCCATGGTAAAGGGCAGAGATGCGATAAGGGCAAAGATTGCCAATATGCCCATCATCACAATGCTATCTAGTGGGGGGCGCCGTGTAAGCCCAAGGGTATAACCAGCATAACAACAACAGCCAATAATCATGATCAAATCGCCATGATTAAAGGTCAGGCTGATGATCACGGCTAATGATCCTTTGGAAATCACCACCATTGCCCCACTCATAGCGACAATAAGCCCGGTGAGCTGTAACAAAGTAACAGGTGTCCGCAGGACAATCAGTCCCATAGCCATAATGACGGCAGGAATTGTGCTTTGAATAAGGCCAAGGTTGATGGCGCTGGTGGAATATGCCGCCAGATAAAACATAATATTAAAACCGCTTAGCCCAAATCCCATCAAGACCAGCCAGAGCCAACGGCGGCGAAGATCATAAAGGGTTTTAAGGATTTGGCGATGATATAGGGTTAGAACAATGCTGGCCACAATGAGCCAGCGTGCGCTAACCAGAAACATAGGCGATAATTCATTCACCGCTAAGCGCGCGGCGATGGTGTTTCCGCCCCAACCTAGGGCGGCTAGAGCCAGCAAAACAGGGGCGCTGGCGATGACGGTACGGATAGTCCCTAGCATAAACCTATGCCCCCATTTCTATGCGCAAAGCCAGGCTTAGGGCTAAATTCTCAACATCAGAGATAAAGCTATCCTGCCATTGTCCCTGACAAATGAGGATATCCTGCATCAATCGCCACCGCAGACCTGTTAAAATGCTTTCCATGGCGCGCTTGCTTCCTGTTCCATCAAGGCCAGCGCGAATATATACCGATACAGGTTTCCCTGCACTAATATCGAGAAGAGATGGGTAGGTGCGATCAAAAAAATCCTTGGTCAGGCCTGCCATGTAGCCGATATTCTCTGTCGTGGCAATCAGAATGCCATCAGCGGAAAGCGCATCATCCGCCGTTGCCGACAGGGACGGTTTACGAACCACACCGATATCGCTATCTCTGGCAATGATAGCGATGGCGGCATCAGAAAGCCGCCGCGTATTTGCAGACGGGGAATGGTCAAGAAAAAGAAGATGTCGTTTGGTTTGAGTCATGATGAAGGCATGGCATTGCTAAGAAAAAACGGCAATGCTGTCGCAGCTTTGAGTAACATTAGGACGATGCGTTAAATCTGTGTTAAAATAAGCACTAATACTAACATAGACAATAACAACTATGAATGAGAAATGATCATTAAAAAACTGGTTAAAAGAAATGATAGATTAAGGATGCTGTGATCATGGCTTGGCCTGCGTATCAAAAATTATTGTCTAGTCTTTCGGATACCCCTTCGCATGGTGTTACGATGGGGGATTTGCTAGAAGACCGCGACCGAAGCGAACGGCTTCAATTTGCTATTGATGATATGCAAATTGATTTGACGCGCCAGACAGTCACACAAGACCAATTGCATATGTTGTTGCAAGTGGCAAAAGAAGCGGAGGTGATGCAAAAATGTCATGCCATGCTAGACGGCAAGATGGTCAACACCTCTGAGAAAAGCCCTGCGCTTCATGCCCATTTGCGCGATCCGTCGCAACCTCTGGCGCAGGCCAGTGTTGATATTATGGCGAGCCATTTAGACCGGTTGCTGAGTTTGGGCATTACGGATGTGGTTTCGGTTGGTATTGGCGGCTCTGATCTAGGGCCTGCAATGGCGGTATCGGCGTTGTCACCCTATCAGCAAGGGCCAGAGATACATTTTGTCAGCACTATTGATCCGTCACAAATGGGCGATTGCCTTGCCATGCTTGACCCATCGACAACGGCCATGCTGGTGATTTCCAAATCCTTTACCACACCAGAAACGCTAGCGAATATGACTATGGCAATGCGGTGGTTTGATGACGCTGATATTGACACCAGTGACCGCGTCTTAGCCATTACCGCAAATCCCAAAAAAGCAAAGGAATTGGGTTTTGTTGACGATGCGATCCTGCCATTTGATCAAGGTATTGGGGGGCGGTATTCCGTCTGGTCGGTAGTGGGTTTTGGTTTAATGCTAGCTATTGGCCGGGCTGGATTTAGGGCTATGCTTGCTGGTGGTCATGCTGTTGATGAGCATGTGCTTAGCGCGCCACTTTATCAGAATGCCCCAGTGAATCTGGCTTTGATGCGGTATTGGAATGTGAGTGTGCTAGGACGCCAAGCCGAAGCCTTTTGCCCCTATGACCAACGCCTTGATAAGCTGGACGCATGGCTTCAGCAACTGGAAATGGAATCCAATGGTAAATCCATGGATGCTTCTGGAAATCGGGTGGATTATTTTACTGCTCCGGTCATGTTTGGAATGGCTGGCGGCAATGGCCAACACAGTTTCTTTCAGCATATCCACCAAAGCGCAATGGTCACCCCGGTAACTTTCCTTGCCCCTCTAAGGCCGCTGATGTCGGATGCAAATATGGCGGCAGACCTTGTGGCGGATCACCACGACCAATTGATATTAAATATGCTAGCACAGGCCGACGCGCTTGCCTTGGGTGACGCGAATGATCCAGGGTTTTCAGGAGGGCGACCATCAACGGTCATCACTTGGCTTCAATTATCCCCTTATACTCTGGGACGGGTTCTGGCATTATTTGAATATGTCACGACAATGTCAGGCTCGCTTTGGGGATTAAACAGTTTTGACCAACCCGGGGTTGAGCTTGGTAAAATCAGAGCCAAAAATTATCTCGATATCTATAAAGGCAAAGCCGCTGATGATCTTTTGACGGCCACTACCAAAAGTCTATTTCATCAGTTAAAAGAATTGAAAGATTCCTTAACAAATAAGCCTTGATTTATTCATCAAACCTCGTCATGGCTTATTCCATATCTTGAATATCAAAGGATAGGAAATGTATCATGAACAGAGAAGTTTTTATCACTTGTGCGGTCACAGGGGCAGGCGATACCACCGGCAAGTCTGATCTGGTTCCGATTACCCCAAAACAAATTGCTGATGATGCTATTGCCGCGGCCAAGGCTGGCGCCGCTGTTGCGCATTGCCATGTTCGTGATCCAGAAACAGGGGCACCATCACGGGATGTTGCGCTTTATCGTGAGGTTGTGGATCGGATCCGTTCCGCAGACACAGATGTGGTGATCAATCTGACCGCTGGCATGGGCGGCGATTTGATTATTGGCTCACCTGAAGCCCCATTACCCCTTGCAGATAGCACCGACATGGCCGGGGCGGCAGAACGGGTGGAACATGTTACCAGCCTGTTGCCAGAGATTTGCACCTTAGATTGCGGCACCATGAATTTCTCGCATGGGGATTATATCATGGCTAATACCCCATCAATGTTGCGCGCCATGGCAAAGCATATGCAGGATGCTGGCGTGCGTCCAGAAATTGAGATTTTTGACACAGGCCATCTGGTGCTGGCAAAACAACTGGTTAAAGAGGGGCTGATTGACAATCCGGTGGTGGTTCAGCTTTGCATGGGAATTCCTTATGGCGCACCTGATGATCCCAACACGCTGATGGCCTTGGTGAACAATGTGCCTGATGACTGGATTTATTCGGCCTTTTCCATTGGCCGGAATCAGTTGCCTTATGCCGCGCTAGCACCCATTGTTGGCGGCAATGTTCGGGTTGGGCTAGAAGACAATATCTATCTTGAATATGGCAAACTGGCGACTAATGCGGATTTGGTGGAACGCGCGGCGACCATTTTATCTGCGATGAATGTGTCCATTCTTTCCCCCGAAGATGTTCGGCAGAAACTCAAATTAACAAAACGCTAGAGGTGTTTCCGTGGCAAAAGGAATAAGCAAGGCCGCTGTCATTGGCGGTGGTGTTATTGGTGGCGGTTGGGTTGCCAGGCTGATGACCGCAGGCTGTGATGTGACGGTCTTTGATCCGCATCCCAAGGCGGCAGATTATGTTAATGATGTGATCGCCCGAAATGAGGCCGCGATGTTGCGGTTATGGCCGGGGCAAACCACAGGGGCAAGGGGGCAGGTGCGTTATGCCAACACCATTGGTGAGGCTGTTGAAGGCGCCGATTTAGTCCAAGAATCGGTGCCAGAACGCATTGAGTTAAAGAAAACTATTCATCAGGAAATTGGTGAAGCCTTGGCAGATCATGCGATTATCGGCTCATCCACCTCTGGGCTTTTGCCTAGTGATATTCAAAGAGATATGCCAAATGCCGACCGGATGATGGTCGCGCATCCCTATAATCCGGTTTATCTATTGCCTGTTGTTGAAATTGTCGGAGGTGAGAAAACCTCTGCTGAGGCGATTGCAACCGCCATGGATATTTATGCCGCCATAGGCATGAAACCCGTCCATATCAAAAAGGAAATTGACGCATTTGTTGGTGATCGTCTGCTTGAAGCGATGTGGCGAGAATCGCTTTGGCTTGTGGATGAAGGCATTGCCACTGCCGGCGAGATTGATGATATCGTGCGCTATGGTCTAGGGATGCGTTATGCCCAGATGGGGCAATTTATGACTTACCGCCTTGGCGGAGGAGATGGTGGTTTCAGGCACTTTCTGGAACAGTTTGAACCGTCCCTGAAATGGCCATGGACCAAGCTGATGGATGTACCAGAATGGACAGAAGAGCTGGTCGATAAAATTGTCAGCCAAAGTGACGATCATGTCGCAGGTCTTAGCGTTAAAGAGCTGGAAACCAAGCGCGACAATAACCTTGTCGATTTCCTCAAAGTGTTGCGCCGTAACCAATGGGGGGCTGGAACAGCGCTTAAAAATCCGGCTGATATGGCGCCGGCAACTGAAGACAGCATGGCGCTTGATGCCAATCCCCTTATCACTTGGCAAGGCCATGTCCATGAGGATTGGGCAGATTACAACAACCATATGACCGAGTTCCGTTATCTTGAGGTCTTTAGCATGGCAACTGATAAGGTGCTGTTTGGTTGCGGCGCAGGGCCAGCCTATGTGAAAGAGGGATTTTCCTTTTACACCGTGGAAACCCATATCCGTCATATTGATGAGATCGCAATCGGTGAGCCAATTCATGTGGAAACCCGTTTGATCAATCATGACGCGAAAAAATTGCATCTGTTCCATGAGATGTATGGCGGTGCGGATAACCGCTTGCTAGCATCAGGGGAACATATGTTGCTTCATGTTGATATGAAAGCAGGCAGAGCGTGTCCCATGCCAGAACAGATTTCAGCAGGGTTTGACACTATTGCAAAGGCACAGGATGGTCTTGCCATGCCTGAGGCAGTAGGATCAGCCATAGGAATGAAACGAAAATAAGTGAGCACATTATAGACCTAAAGATAGTGAGCACCTTAGCAGGAGAGAACCTATGCGTTTTGGACTGACCGAAGAGCAAAATATGATCGTGGATACGGTCAGAGGATTTGTTGAAAAAGAGATTTATCCTCATGAAGCGCGTGTGGAAGAGTTGGGCTATGTACCTACCGAAATTGCCGAAGACATTAAGTCTAAAGTTCTGGAAATGGGCTTTTATGCGCCAAACTTTCCCGAAGAAGTTGGCGGTGGCGGTCTAAATCATCTGGAGTTTGCCTTGCTTGAACGCGAGCTTGGGCGAGGGTCGATGGCCTTGACCCATTTTTGGGGGCGGCCACAAAATATCTTAATGGCCTGTGAGGGTGAGCAAAAAGAACGCTATCTTTATCCGGCAGTTAAAGGCGAGAGGATGGACGCCTTGGCCATGACAGAACCTGATGCCGGATCAGATGTGCGCGGCATGAAAACCTATGCCAAAAAAGACGGTAGCGACTGGATCATTAATGGCACAAAGCATTTTATTTCTGGCGCGGCACATGCTGATTTTGTCATTGTCTTTATCGCCACAGGTGAAGACGATACCCCCAAAGGCCCCAAAAAGCGGATTACCTGTTTTCTGGTGGATCGTGGGCATCCCGGGTTTGAAATCAAACCCGGTTATAAATCAGTATCGCATCGCGGCTATGATAATATGATCCTGACTTTTGATGACTGCCGCCTGCCGGAAAGCCAAGTGCTGGGCGAGGTAGATGGCGGTTTTGAAGTCATGAATACTTGGCTATACGCCACGCGTATCACGGTTGCCACCATGTCCGTTGGTCGCGCCAGACGGGTATTTGATATGGCATTGCAATATGCGGTTGATCGTAAACAATTTGGTCAACAGATTGGAAAGTTTCAGGGGGTTAGCTTTAAGCTGGCGGATATGATCACCGAAATTGATGCCGCGGACTGGTTGACGCTGGCCTCCGCGTGGCGATTGGATGAAGGGCTTGAGGCCAATCGGGAAATCGCCTCAGCCAAGGTTTATGCGTCTGAAATGTTGGCGAGAGTAACCGATGAAGCCATACAGATTCATGGCGGCATGGGTTTAATGAATGATCTGCCTTTAGAACGCTTTTGGCGTGATGCGAGGGTTGAGCGCATTTGGGATGGAACCTCTGAAATCCAGCGGCATATTATCAGCCGTGATCTGCTTCGGCGGATAGGTGGCTAATGTCGTGGCGTGATCCTTTGGATTATTCGGCATCATTGACGCGGCTTTTGCGCCCGTCAACCATCGCAGTGATTGGCGGTAAATGGGCCGAAGCCGTGGTCTTGAGTTGTAGCGAGATTGGTTTTGCTGGCGAAATTTGGCCCGTTCATCCCCATAAAGATATGGTAGCTGGGCATAAAGCCTATCCAGATTTGGCCGCTTTACCTGCGCCCCCTGATGCGGTGTTTCTAGGGGTAAATCGCAAAACCAGTATTGATATGGTTGGCCAATTATCTGCCATGGGCGCAGGCGGTGTCGTTACCTTTGCATCAGGATTTGCCGAAGTCGAAGACGGTAAAGCGTTTCAAGATCAGTTGGTCGCGGCGGCAGGGGATATGCCTATTCTTGGCCCAAACTGCTATGGCATGATCAATTATCTTGATGGGGCGTTATTATGGCCAGATGTTCATGGGGGTAAGCCAGTGGAACGGGGGGTGGCTATCATCACCCAGTCCTCAAACTTAGCGATAAACCTTACCATGCAGAGAGGCGGATTGCCGATTGCCTATATTCTCACCTTGGGCAATCAGGCCATGATCGGCATGGCAGATTTGATCCGGGTAGTTGCGGCAGATGAGCGTGTCACAGGAATTGGCCTGCATATTGAAGGCATTAATGATGCCAACGCCTTTGCCGCCGCGGTGCATGAAGCCAAGCAACATGGTAAAGGCGTCTTAGCCTTAAAGGCAGGGCTAAGCGAGGCGGCACAACATATGACCGTATCGCATACCGCATCACTTGCAGGCGGCATGGCGGCATCACGCGCCTTTTTTGATGCCCTTGGTGTTGGGGAAGTGGATTCCATTGATGCCTTAATGGGTGGTCTAACCTTGCTGCATTGTTATGGTCAGCTTGATGATCCTTCGCTGTTGACGATGTCCTGTTCGGGGGGCGAGGCGTCATTGATTGCCGATGCGGCCGAACGCGGCAACGTGCCGATGCCGCCATTATCACCAGAGGCGGCGGCGCGAATAGAAGCCACGGTCAATCCTTTGGTCACGGTCAGCAATCCGTTTGACTATCATACCTTTGACTGGGGTGATGGGCCAAGATTAGAAGCCAGTTTTACCGCCGCGATGCAGGCAGGTATGGGCATCACCGCGCTGATTATTGACTTTCCAAAATTAGAATTGGGTCGCGCTGATGCGTGGAAAACAGCACTGGATGCGCTGTTGGCAGGAAGTCAGACCACAGGTGCAAAAGCCATGGTTCTGGCGAGCATGGCAGATGGCTTGCCTGAACAATGGGCAAATTGGCTGATGGAGCGCGACATTCCAGCCATGCGCGGTTTTGATCATACCATTGCCGCCATTAAGGCGGCGCATCAAGCGTCTCAGCCGTCAAGGGCCGTCACCCTTTCTGGATTAGCGGCGCGAATGTCTTTAGGCCAAAGCCAAATCATAAATAAAAACGAACACGAAGGCAAAACCCTGTTAGCGCAACACGGCATCACGATACCTCATGGCGGCATCGCCGAAAGCCAAGATGAGGCAATAGCATTAGCATCAGACCGGTTGGTGGTAATGAAGGCGGTTTCTGCCGAATTAAGCCATAAGACCGAGGCAGACGCCGTTCGGCTAGGCATAAAAGGCAAAGATCAGGTGGCTGAAGCCTATCGCCACTTGTCCCAAATTAGTCCTCAAGTGCTGGTTGAAGATATGATTACCGATAGCGTGGCAGAAGTGATCATAGGGATTAGCCGTGATCCGGTTGTGGGGCTTTATCTTATGCTGGGGACAGGGGGTGTGATGGCGGAATTGTTACGCGATACCATCACGCTGATCATGCCAAGTCCGGCTGAGGAAATTGAAAAGACGATAACCCAACTCAAAGCCGGGGCGTTGATCGGGGGTTGGCGCGGTAAAGCCAAAGGCGATCTCAAAGCCGCGGTTGCGGCTATTCTTTCCGTTCAGGATATTGCCCTTGACTGTCAGGATAAACTTGAAGACCTTGAGATCAATCCCCTTATGATCAGACCTGAAGGCAAAGGTGTGGTCGCGGTTGATGTGTTGATCCGCGTCAACCCATAACAACACAGAGGAAATAAAGGAGAAACCCATGTCGGATGTTCTGAAAACCAGCCTTAGTAATGGCGTCTTTCATGTTGTTTTGGATCGCCCCAAAGCGAATGCGATTGATCTGAAGACCAGCCGTGAAATGGGAGAAGTGTTTAAGGCATTTCGGGATAATCCAGATGCGCGTGTGGGTATTGTTAGCACCGCAGGGGATAAGTTTTTCTGTGCCGGTTGGGACCTCAAAGCCGCGGCAGACGGGGATGCGGTAGATGGCGATTACGGTGTCGGGGGGTTTGGTGGACTTCAAGAACTGCGCGGCATGAATAAACCCGTGATCGCCGCAGTTGAGGGGATGACGGTTGGCGGTGGATTTGAATTGGCGCTGTCTTGTGATTTGATTTATTGCACCAAGGAAAGCCGTTTTGCGCTTCCGGAAATTAAGGCAGGAACATTGGCGGATGCGGCAACGGTAAAACTGCCTAAGCGCATCCCCTATCATATCGCGATGGAAATGCTGTTTTTGGGGCGCTGGATGGATGCTGAAGAAGCCAAGCATCATGGCTTGGTGAATGAGGTGTTGGATGCTGATAAACTGATGGATCATGTCTGGCAGGTGGCAGAAACATTAGCCGCTGGCCCACCGCTTGTTTTTGCAAGCATCAAAGAGGTGGTGCGTGAAGCCGAAGCCCTTAGGTTTCAAGATGCTATGAACCAGATCACCAAACGCCAATTGGCAACGGTGGATATGCTTTATGACAGCGAAGACAACCTAGAAGGGGCAAAAGCCTTTGCGGAAAAGCGCGACCCTGTCTGGAAAGGGCGTTGATTTTTCCCTGTTGAGGGCTATCTCATCAGGCAAAGGTGCTTGGATGGGAGAGATGTCATGACACAAAAGAATAGGTTTATTTTTCGCCTAGCGGTTTTGTTTTCAGGGGCGTTTCTGTTGATCAGTAGTGGCCATTCGGTGATGGCCGCAGGATCAGGAAGTTCTAGCCCTTCACCAACAAAGCCGGCGGTTATCTCAAACGCTGAGGCTGCTATCAAAAAAGGACAATTTGCCGACGCCTATCAGATGCTGGCTGAACAAGAGGCGAAGTATTCTAAGAATGCCGATCTTTATAACCTCATGGGCTATTCCGCTAGAAAATTGGAACGCTATGAGGATAGCATGGTGCATTATCAAAGAGCCCTTGAAATTGACCCAAAACACAAAGGCGCGCTTGAATATCTAGGGGAACTGTATTTGACCCTTAACCAGCCCGATGACGCCAAGGCCATGTTGGCAAAGCTGAAAAAAATATGCTTTTTGGGATGTGAAGAAAAAACCGAGTTAACCGAAGCGATTAGCGCATGGGAAGCGGCAAACAATTAAATTGCTTTCCCGTCTTGGCGCAGTTTTTCTAGCATGGCTTTAGCATCGGGGCTAAGCCGCTGTGTTGTGATATCTAGGCTGTTGCCTTCAATCGGTTGGCTCTGGCTATCTAGGGATGGCATATCCAGTGGCTTTTCTGGCTCAGGTTCTGGTTTTCTGATCATGTGATCTTCGGTGACCTCAACAGAATAGAGGGGCATTTTGCTATGCCGAAGACGCGCCAGTTTGCGCTGTAATGTTTTGCTGATCACCCGTGAGTGACCTTGCATTTGGTCACTGGTATTGCGATTTTTACCGCTACTGAAAATGAGCAAGATCAGCATCAAGACGATCACGCCTACAAACACGGTAAGCGCAATTGGTTGCTGAAGCGCTAAGTCTTGAATAAAGGGAGACTTTGCCAACAGCCAAGCGATATCAGGATGTTCAAAAAATTGAATGAGTTGAGACCGGATTGTATCCATCATGACAAGTCATCCATAAACAGATTGGCATATTCATCAGCCAGTTGTGGGCCTATTTTTTCCTGATCTTTGCGCCATGGGCGCAAATCAGTGGGGATGGCATTAATAGGGCCAAGATGTTCCCCAAGCCACCACGCGCAAATCGCCACCTTAGGGGTTTTTCGAGTCAGCATCAGTCGTCCGGTGCTAAGCGATGCGATATGAACCCAATGTTTTGCGATAGCCAGAATGGTATCTTCAAGTCGGGATTTGCGCGTCATGATCAATTTAAATTCTTGCCGGGGTTGCGGCTTGCGGTTTTGCATCTCTGACAGGGCATCTGCGTCTGGCAAGTCTAACATGATAGAGGCATCAAGTCGGGTCGGGTTGTTGATCAATCCAAAATCCACCTGAAGACTGGCTTGATGTGACGGCGAGATCAGACGATTGTGAAAATAATCACACGCAGTTTGGGCTATTTCAGCCAGCATGGGGTCAATATCAAGAACATGAAGACGAACCATGATGCGTTACCTTTCTGATGCAATCTAAAGGATATGTGATGCATCCTGCAAGTGATCTGTGTGGACTAACGCCCCTAAGAAAGCACATATGGTGATTTTGCCGCCATACGGGCGACTTCAAACACCAGCGTAGCGCATTTCTGACGGTTACGGTAGCTGGTTTTGACAGGGGTCATCGCCGCCAAAGATGAAAACGGCGCAGGGTCATGAGAGGGGGATGAAAACCACTGATTGATGGCATGATCGATATCTTCAAGCACAGCCACTGGCGGCTTGCCGACAGGATGATCATTGACGATTTGCAACAAAATTCCTGCTGATGCCTCACAGATGGCACAGCCTCTGACTTGAGCTGATATCCCGTCAATCTGATCCTGATGGACAGTTAACATGACTGTCACTTTATCCCCACAGGTGGGGTTGGTCATCTCAGCACTGTGGGTGGGATTTGCCAATAAGGGTTGCTCACGCACCTGCCGTGCCAGCGATAACATTTGCTCATGATAAAGGCGATCTTCGGTCACAGCATTTCCTTTAGTTTTGATCTGGTGATGCAACTCGTATTATCCTTATTTTATGGTATAGTAACAATACTGTCATCACGCTTTGGTAAGATAATTGAACAAAAGGGTTTGATCCTCCAAGCGATATCCTGACACAGAAAGGCCAAAGACAATGACACTTAATTATCTGGCAACAAGAATCCTCGTGACCCTTGGGCCTGCCAGCAATTCTCGTGATATGATAAAGACGCTCGCGCTGGCTGGGGCTAATGCGTTTCGTCTGAATTTCAGCCACGGCACACAGGATATGCACAAAGAAACTTACGATCATGTTCGTGATGTGGCCAAAGAGCTTAATCTGCCTCTTACTATTTTAGCAGATTTGCAAGGGCCAAAACTGCGCGTAAGCACGGTAAAAAAAGGCACAGAACTTAAACCCGGTGATCAATTTATCTTTGATAATGTTGATAAAATTGGTGATGCAAAACGGGTTTATCTCCCTCACCCAGAGATTTTTGAGGCGATTTTGCCGGGGCACCGGATGCTGGTGAATGATGGCAATCTGCAATTCAAAGTCACAGGGGTTGAGACAGGCAAGATTATCACAGAAGTCGAAGCAGGCGGCCCAATTAGCGACAGAAAAGGGGTCAATGTTCCTGATGTGTCCTTGAATATCAGCCCTCTCACAGAAAAAGACAGGGCTGATCTGGACTTTGCCCTTGATCTCGGTGTGGATTGGGTTGCGCTTTCGTTTGTTCAAAAAGTCACAGATGTGCTTGAAGCGCGCACCATTATTAAGGATCGCGCGGCGCTGATGGTCAAAATTGAAAAGCCGGCGGCATTGAATGTGCTTGAAGACCTTATTCGCGCCTGTGATGGGATCATGGTGGCGCGTGGTGATCTAGGGGTGGAAATGCCGCCAGAAGAAGTCCCGGGGATTCAAAAAGATATCACCTATGCCTGTCGGCGCATTGGCAAGCCCGTGGTGGTGGCAACCCAAATGCTCGAATCTATGATCACCCATCATACGCCTACCCGGGCAGAAGCCTCGGATGTGGCAACGGCGGTGGCTAACGGGGTGGATTGTGTGATGTTATCGGCGGAAACCGCGTCGGGAAATTATCCGGCAGAAGCGGTTAAGATGATGCGCCGCATTATTGAGACAACTGAGGCCAGAAAAGGATATGCTAGCGCGCTTTCCATGAAGCCTGTGGATGCGCACACCACTTATCATGCGGTGGCGGCCTCGGCCACGCAACTGGCTGATGCTATTGGCGCGGTTTGTGTTGTTGGGTTTTCTACCACAGGGGCAACGGTTGTTCGGCTATCGCGTGAACGCCCCAATTTACCGATCTTTATGATTACCCCCAGCCAAGTGTCTCGTCAGAGGCTAGGCTTCACTTGGGGGATCAACAGCATTTTATCCCCATATTTTGAAAGCTTTGATGAAGCCCTAACCGAAATCAGCCGATTGCTGCTGGATAACACGGATGCTAAATCAGGCGACCTTGTGGTGGTGGTCGCTGGTACCCCATTTGGGGTTGCCGGAACAACCAACACGGTTCGGGTCTTGACCTTATCGTGACGACCCTGTTTTATGAAAAAGATGAACACGGCAACCCTGTTGGTGTTTGTGTTTCTGACACGGTGTTAGAGCGGCCTGATCACTGGTCTCTAAAAGGCAAGTGGTGCGCGCTTGAACGCTTGAGCCTTGATCACGCCGATGCTTTGGCAGAGGTCTTGCGAGGCCATGATCAGAATTGGGTCTGGTTGCCCTATGGCCCAATCCATGATGCTGCGGCTATGGCCGAATGGATTGCTAGCAATGGGCTCAATGATGATCCCTTTTTCTATGTGATAAAGGCTCCTGCCACTGGCGAGATTATGGGGGTGCTTTCCTATCTCCGGATTAATCCAGATAGCCGTTCTATTGAGGTTGGACACATTAATTTTGCCCCGGTGATGCAGAGAACCCCAGCGGCGACAGAAGCGGTTTATCTGATGATGAAGGCAGCTTTTGAGGCAGGATATCGCCGCTTTGAATGGAAATGTAATGTGCTGAATCACAAATCCTGCCGCGCGGCGGAACGCTTTGGCCTATCCTTTGAAGGGGTATTTCGCGCCGCAACCCTCAGCAAAGGGCGCAATCGCGATACTGCATGGTTTGCCGCAACAGAAACCGATTGGCCATTGATCCAAGCCGCGTTTTTGACATGGCTTTCCGATGATAATTTTGCCGCTGATGGCCAACAGATCAGGGCTTTATCGGATCTCACCCGTCCTCATCTTGTGCGCCAGATGGAAACTTCTGGCTATCAATTCACCGAAACCCAAAGCCATTAAAATAAAGGCGGGATGATCCCGCCGATATCTTAGCCTCAGATGTGTCAGGCGCACCTGATGTATAAGGAATTTTGGGTAAGGGGTTTATTCCGCCAAATAAGCACGAACAATCTGATCGGGGTTTGCTGGTGGCTCACCGGCGTTAATGCTTTCCACCACATCCATGCCGTCTTCGACTTGACCCCACACGGTGTATTGCCCTGTGAGATGGCCGCATCCGTCAAAACAGATAAAAAACTGACTATCTGCGCTGTTTGGGTCCATGGTTCTGGCCATGCCTACGGTTCCGGATTGATATTGATAGTCCGAAAACTCTGCATCCAATTTTTGTCCAGACCCGCCCATACCAGTACCGGTTGGATCGCCTGTTTGTGCCATGAAACCGGGGATAACCCGATGGAAAATAATCCCATCATAATAGCCTTCCCCTGCCAGCTCTTTGATTCTGGCAACATGGTTTGGGGCAAGCGTACTCAACATGGCGATACGAATCTCGCCTTTGCTGGTTTCAAGAACAAGGGTATCGGATTGGGCTGATGCAGACATGATGAGACTAAAAACTCCGGCTAGAAAGATTGTGATAATACGCATGGCGATAACATTCTTTTGATTTTAATAAGGAAGCCTGACCATGACCCAAAGACGCCGTATCGTCAACCCATGATCTGACGCGTGACTTTATCTTGCCCTAGGAAGAGGAGGCCAGAGAATAAAGATGAAAAAAGTGCTGTTAGGCGAATGAAAATTATTGCTATTTTTTCATTTTGGTGAAATTGTTTTCAAATAATTCATTTGAACCGAAGCAAAACAAAGATGAGTGCGAATGCTAGATAAAGTGCCATCATCCCCTTTGCCAGACCAAAAATCTCGCCCTAGCGCGTTGTCGCAGACGATGATGATGCGGTCATCTGGTCAGATCGGTCACGATATTCGGGTGCTTAGGCAAAGCCGCGGCTGGACCTTAACCGAACTGGCTGATCATCTTGATCGTTCTATCGGTTGGCTTAGCCAAGTGGAACGCGGCACCTCAGAGCCATTGCTTGCGGATATTCGCAAAATCGCTGAATTGTTTAGCTTGCCGTTTAGCTTTTTCTTTTCCAGCTCACCCGAAAGCGAAGAAAACGAACATATTGTTCGGGCGAATTCTCGCCGCATCATGCATGATAACGCCACTGATTTGCGCGAAGAATTGTTATCGCCTGACCTTGGGGGCAGATTTGAAATGTTGCGCTCAGTTTTTGGGCCGGGTTCGCGCATCACCGCGCCGGTCACACGCGAAACCGAAGAAGCCGGATATTTGATCTCAGGTGCGCTTACGCTGACGCTGGATGACCAGACTTATGATTTGAAACCGGGGGACAGTTTCCGTTTTGCAGGGGAAACGATGAGTTGGGCCAATCATGGCAAAGAAGACGCGGTGGTCATATGGGTGATCGCACCGCCAATTTATTAAAACCATTTGATGATATTGATTTTGAAAAAGAGAGAGAAGAAGGGGAAGCCGCAATGACAGATAACACAACTACCGGAACAGAAACCAAGGCCACAGGAAAGCTTCCACAAACCGCACGGGTTGTGGTGATTGGCGGCGGTTCTGTTGGTTGTTCGGTGCTGTATCATCTGGCAAAGATGGGTTGGACGGATTGTTTGTTGCTGGAAAAGAATGAATTGACCTCAGGTTCGACTTGGCACGCGGCTGGAAATTGTCCGAATTTTGTCGGCTCATGGACAATGATGAAAATGCAGTCCTATTCCACCGAACTCTATCGCCGCTTAGGCGAAGAAGTCGATTACCCCATGAATTATCATGTCACGGGCGCGATCAGACTAGCCCATAGCCGAGAGCGCATGGATGAGTTTCGTCATGTTCAATCCATGGGTCGGCAAATGGGGGTTGAGTTTGAAATGCTCAGCAACGCTGACATGAAAGAGATTTACCCCTTTTTGGAAACCCATGATCTCGAAGGTGGACAATGGGATCCTCTTGATGGGGATATTGATCCAGCGCAGCTAACCCAAGCCTTTGCCAAAGGCGCAAGAGATATGGGCGCCCAGATCATCCGGTTTTGTCCAGTGACGGGGGTTAGCCGCAAAGGTGATGAATGGGCAGTTGAAACCCCCATTGGAACGGTTCGGGCGCAATATGTGGTTAACGCCGCTGGCTATCGGGCGGATGAAATTGGCAAGATGTTTGGCCGTGATGTGCCTTGCGTGTCCTTGGCGCATCAGTACCTCGTCTCAGAAAGCATTCCTGAGTTAACCGACAGAGATAAAAAATTGCCGTTGTTGCGTGACCCTGACAGTTCGTATTATCTGCGTCAGGAAAAAGACGGGCTTTTGCTTGGCCCTTATGAAAAAAATTGCCGTGCTCACTGGATTACGGATGATGACCCACGGCCGGATGATTTTTCATTTCAGCTTTGGAATGATGATCTGGAACGGTTGGAATGGTATATTGATGATGCTTGCCGCCGTGTTCCTATTTTAGGAAGTGCCGGCATTACGCGCGTTGTCAATGGGCCTATTCCTTATGCGCCTGATGGTCTGCCGTTAATTGGGCCAATGCCGGGTGTGCCAAACGCCTTTGAATGTTGTGTGTTTACCTTCGGCATTGTTCAGGCTGGCGGCGCTGGAAAATTGATGGCGGAAATCATCATAGAAGGTGAGCCAGAAACAGATTCATGGGCGGTTGACCCACGCCGCTTTACGGATCATGTGGATCGGGCTTATAGCATCGCTAAGGCGATTGAAACCTATTCCCATGAATACGCCACCCATTATCCGCAAATCCAATGGCCTGCTGGCCGTCCGGCAAAAACCTCTACCCTCTATGAGCGGCTGAAAAAAGAAGGCGCAGAGTTTGGGGCATACGGTGGATGGGAAAGAGCAGATTGGTTTCCCCAAGGCGCAGATGAACGCAAACCGGCCCAAAGTTTTAAGCATCAGCATTGGCACAACACGGTTGGGGCAGAATGCCGGCATGTCGCCGAACACGCCGGGGTGATTGATTTGACCGGTTTCACCCGATTTGAAATCAAAGGGGAAGGGGCAAAAGCATATCTTGACCGAATGGTCACAGGGCGTCTGCCAAAGCCAGGCCGCATCGGGCTTGTCTATTTTGCAACACCAAAGGGCAAAATCCTGACTGAAATGACAGCCACCTGTTTTGATGAAAATCATTTCTGGTTGATTACCGGTGCTGGCGCGTTCTGGCATGATCGGGATTGGCTAACCTCGCATTGTCCTGATGATGGGTCGGTGACGATCACGGATTTAACCCGTGATATGGGCACATTGTTAGTCACAGGGCCAAAATCCCCTGCCATTATGGAGGCGATAACGCATGAAAATATGGCGCAGGATCAGTTTGGTTGGTTAACGCATCGCGGCGGCAAAATCGCCGGGGCAGATGTGCATCTTATTCGTGTGTCCTTTGCTGGTGAGGCCGGTTGGGAAATGCATATCCCCATGGCCAAAATGGAAGCGGTATTTGATAGCATCATGACCGCAGGGGCAGAGCATCAGATCAAACCTTTTGGTATGTTGGCGCTAGATTCTATGCGGCTTGAAAAAGGTTATCGGTCTTGGAAATCTGATCTGACATCAGATTACACCATGCTGGAAAGTGGACTGGCGCGATGGGTGCGTACCGATAAGGACGAGTTTATTGGTCGCGAGGCGATTTTGGCAGAACAACAGCGCGGCGTTGCGCGGCGATTTGTTGCCATGGTGCTGGATGATGCCAAAGATGCCAAGGATAGCGGTGAGGCCGTTTATCTGTCATCCATCCGTTCAGGCGGCAAGGATGTTGGGTTGGTGGTATCAGCAGGATATGGCCACAGAGTAGGCAAATCCATTGCCTATGGCGTGGTAGATGAAGATATCTTTTCAAGCGGATCACCAAAACTGGAAATCGAAGTGCTAGGGGAATACCGCCAAGCGCATCTGGTAGATGGCGGCGTTCTTTATGACGCTGATAACAGCAGGCTGAAAGGATAAGATCATGGCCATAACTGTCCCAAGTCATGCAAGCGCGGTGATTATCGGCGGCGGCGTTGTTGGTGCCTCAGTTGCTTATCATCTGACGAAATTGGGTTGGAAAGATGTTGTCTTACTAGAACGTAAACAGCTTACCTGCGGCACCACATGGCACGCGGCAGGTCTCATTGCCCAGCTTCGCGCCACCCAGAATATGACACGCTTAGCCAAATATTCCCAAGAGCTGTATTTCAGCCTTGAAGAAGAAACCGGTGTCGCCACAGGATTTAAGCGCAATGGGTCTATCACCGTTGCCCTGACAAATGAACGGATGGAAGAATTGCGGCGTTCGGCGGCCATGGCGCGTGCCTTTGGGGTTGAGATTGATGAGATCAGTTCAGCCGAGATTGCCAATCTCTATCCCGGTTTGAATGTTGACGATGCTGTTGGCGGTGTTCATTTGCCCAAGGATGGCCAAGGTGACCCCGTGAATATTACCCAAGCTCTAGCCAAGGGCGCGCGCAACGGTGGGGCCAAGATTATCGAAGGCGTGAAAGTCACCAATATCTTGACAGATCAAGGCGCGGCGGTGGGTGTTGAAACGGATCATGGCAATATCACCGCTGAGTTTGTTGTGAATTGCGGTGGGATGTGGGCAAGAGAGATTGGTGCGATGGCCGGTGTCTCTGTGCCGCTTCATGCGTGTGAGCATTTCTATATTGTGACGGAGGGCATTTCTGGACTTAAGGCGAATTTGCCGGTTCTGCGTGTGCCTGATGAATGTGCTTATTATAAAGAAGACGCTGGCAAAATTTTGCTTGGGGCGTTTGAGCCAAACTCAAAACCATGGGGGATGGACGGGATTCCTGAAAACTTTGAATTTGACGCATTGCCCGAAGATATTGACCATTTTGAACCTATTCTTGAACGCGCGATTAACCGTCTGCCAGTTCTGGCGGATGCTGGTATCCAGATGTTCTTTAATGGCCCGGAAAGCTTTACCCCTGATAACCGCTATTTGTTAGGGGAAGCCCCGGAATTGCGTAATTTCTTTGTCGCGGCTGGCTTTAATTCGGTTGGCATTCAATCGGCTGGCGGCGCTGGCAAAGTGCTGGCCGAATGGATGCATAAGGGCAATGCCCCGATGGATTTATGGGATGTTGATATTCGCCGCATGATGCCGTTTCAGGTTAACCGCCAATATCTAAAGGAACGCGTGAGCGAAACCCTTGGTCTGCTTTATGCCGATCATTTTCCCTACCGTCAGGTGGAAACTAGCCGATCCATCAAACGCTCGCCACTCCATCACCGGCTCGAAGAAAAGGGCGCGTGTTTTGGGGAGGTTGCCGGATGGGAAAGAGCAAACTGGTTTTTGCCAGAAAGTGAGCTGAAAAAAGGCGTGACCCCAGCCTATGAATATTCATGGAAACGGCAAAATTGGTTTTCTCATAACGCCGCGGAACATGAGGCGGTTCGCAATAAGGTTGGGATGTTTGATATGTCTAGCTTTGGCAAAATTATGGTCATGGGCCGTGATGCCGAAGCGGTTTTGCAAAAAATTGCTTGTAACAATGTCGCGGTTGAGGTGGGACGAATTGTCTATACCCAATTCTTAAACGCTGATGGCGGCATTGAGGCAGATGTCACGATTACCCGGCTTGCGGATGACCGTTTTATTATCGTAACGCCTGCGGCTACCATTCGCCGAGATATGCACTGGATCAACCGGAATATCCCTGATGGGGCGCATTGTTCCATTCTTGATGTCACCGCCATGGAATCGGTGTTGGTGGTCATGGGGCCTGAAGCGAGAGATTTTCTTCAGCCCTTAATTCCCCAATCCCTCTCAAATGAGGCGTTCCCCTTTGGCACGATGCAAGAGGTTGAAATTGGTCATGCCA
>JALRFL010000108.1 GCA_023259875.1 Alphaproteobacteria bacterium | reverse complement strand
TACTCCACGAGTCAGCTTCGTTTTCTTTGCCTGAAAATCTAAGAGTGCTTAGGTTGTCTAGGATGATTAACTTGGCATCCTTAATGGGTAAGTCAAACTCACGTTGCCCAGAGAGCTCTCCAATGTCAGGAAGCAGCCCATTGTTTACGTCTCGGTTCAAGATGTTGAAGTTTTCAATTTCACTTACATCCACTCCAAAGTATTGAGCAGCCGCAATTGCCCTTTCCTTCATATCAGGTGGTGACATCTCACCATCTATATACAAGACCTTCTGAGCCTCATGTATACCCCATTTAAGGAAGGGTTTACCAAGAGCTACTGCAATACCTAGGTTTAAGGCAAAGGTGGTTTTGCCAACTCCAGTCTTAGAGTAAATTTCAACAAGACCTCTCTCAGGAAGAAATGGGTCGACAATGTATTTCTTTGAAGGCATTTCCATAGCGGCAAACTCCTTTAATGTTAGAACCTTAATTGTTTTCATCACTAGTCTCCTTCTGGAGATTGTTAATCCAGTTGTGGATATCCTCTTCAAGCCAGCAGGAACGGTTGGCGCTTAGCTTGAGGGGTTTTGGGAATGTGCCAGCCTTTGTCATTCTGCGTATCTGAGAGACACTCAGGCTAACCATTGCTGAAACTTTGTTAATCGAAAGTAATGTGTGCATATGAAACTCCAATGCAATTAATGAAAGTGCATGGAGCTTCTCAGATGAAATGGGTGTCAAAATAGGCGGGGTTTTGACAGTATTTTAGGCTTTTCCAAATTTAACCATTTGAAGCAATGCCAACACATGTTTTTTTGCGTCAACTTCAGAGAAAAATTCTAAATTAGACTGTACTCTTTTAAATTCTTCAGCATCAGGATTCTTATGCCGCCTATTAAAATTACTGCGAAGAGTATCTATTTGGCTCGCTTTACGACCTAACTCAGAAGCAACAAATCTTATTGCTGCAGCAACGGAATAACCATTCTTGGCAAGAATATCTACTGAAGCGACAATGCTTGCAGCATGCATGTGATGCAGAGGGACAATCGGTCTGCCACCCTCATTCTTATAGGACTTTAAAAACTCTGCCTCCCCACCTTCGAAAATTCTTTCATATTCTGCCAAAACCATTGTAATGGGATAAACATCTAAAGATTGAATATGATTACTTAAAACTCGAGACATAAGTACCATCATATTAGATGCAGCATCATACTTAGCTTGGCTATCGGTACCAAGGAAAACTTCCTTAAGTTTATCAAACTCATTTTTGAGCTCTGCAGCAGAAATAGGAGGGTTAAAATCCATTTTCGAATTCACTTTTGCATCAATCTGACTGTATATTATCGAATGCTATTTCATAATAAATAAGATGGCTACCCCTTCACGGGGTATATCGCATCTGATTACCCCCCGTCACTCCTACGTCACTTTTCGAGTGACAAAGCTAGCTGAGAGTGACAGAATCTTACAATTGAAACGGTGTATTAACCGTGACGGAAGAGTACTGAATAGTTGATTTTGCAAAGAAAGTTTTGAGAAGTATTTGGTAGCGGAGGAGGGACTCGAACCCCCGACACGCGGATTATGATTCCGCTGCTCTAACCAACTGAGCTACTCCGCCACAGAGGCCTATATGGTATTAGTCAAGGCCTATAAACCCTGTCTTACTAAGGGAAAGCCTGCATCTGGTCAAGCGGAATTATGCCGCCCCGGCATCTGCAGTAGCTGCCGAATTTGCCGCTGCATCCGCGCGGCTAGGCGCCCGGGCAATCCAGCCACCGCCAAGCAGCCAATCTGGTGAGGCGGCGTCATAAATCGCCGCTGCCTGCCCTGCCGCGATCCCATATTGCGGCACAGTCAATCGCATCACCGCCGATCCATCTTCCTGCCAGTTGATAATCTCGGCTGGCTCTGCCTTAGCCGTATTGCGAAGCCGCGCCAGCACCTGTCGCCCCACGGGATTAACCCCATTGGCAAGCCAGTTGCCCTCACGCAATATCACCTCATAACAGGCCAAATCGGATTTTTGCCCCACCACCACTTGGTGCAATTCCGGGCGTATTGCCACCACATAAAGCGGGCCGTCAGTCTCATCGGTATCTTTGCGCCCACCAATCCCAAGCCCACGCCGCTGACCTATGGTGAAATCAATCACCCCGTCATGCCGCCCCAACACTTGGCCGTTGATATCGACAATATCCCCAGGTTCAATCGCCCCGGGACGAAGCCGCCGTACCACATCCCCATAACGCCCATTAGGCACAAAACAAATATCCTGGCTATCAGGCTTTTCTGCCAGTGCCAGCCCCAGCCGCCGCGCATGATCACGGGTTTCTTCCTTGGTCATGTCCCCAAGCGGAAAGCGCAAGTAATCCAGTTGGTCTTTGGTAGTGGCAAAGAGAAAATACGATTGGTCTTTGCTGTCATCGCGCCCCCGATAAAGCCCAGCAACACCTGCCGCATCCACCTGCCGCCGAACATAATGTCCAGTTGCTAGACACGCCGCCCCTAATTCACGCGCGGTTGCCAGCAGATCATGAAACTTCACCGTCTGGTTACAGGTGATGCAAGGCACAGGCGTTTCGCCTTTGAGATAACTATCAGCAAAATCATCCATGACAGAGGCACGAAAGCGGCTTTCGTAATCCAGCACATAATGCTTTATGCCAAGGGTTGCCGCCGCGCGTCTGGCATCCAGAATATCTGCACCAGCGCAACACGCCCCCTTGGCACGGATGGCCTCACCATGATCATAAAGCTGAAGGGTGATACCAACAACATCATAGCCTTGTTCCGCTAAAAGCCCAGCCACCACCGAGCTGTCCACACCCCCCGACATCGCCACCACCACACGAGTATCCGCCGGCGACGACATAAAGCCGAGGCTGTTAGGGGTTGGGCTTGTGTCGGCTTTAGTCATCATCCGCGATACGCACTTTCAGCCCATCTAGGCTGTCGCTCATGCTGATCTGGCAACCCAAACGGGAATTGGCCTCCACATTAAAGGCCAAATCCAGCATATCTTCTTCATCAAGGCTGGCTTTGCCTGTGGCCTCAACCCAAGCATCATCAACAATAACATGGCAAGTGGCACAAGACAGACTGCCGCCACAAGTACCCTCAACGCCCAGATTGTTATCACGGCCAATTTCCATCACCGACAGCCCCGCCGCCGCGTCGATTGTGACTTCACTGCCATCACGTTTAACAAAGGTAATTGCTGGCATGGATTTTCCCTTTCCTTGGTTAGTCAAAATCTTTTCATCGTTATTATGGTGCCTTCTGGCCACCATCAAAATATCATCTGCGTGTTATACTTGGTTTTTATAGACCTGCAACCATATCTCGGCAAAGCGGTTGAAATCGTCTTCGGTGCTTGCCCAACCAGAGGACACGCGAATGGTCTGATGCGCCAGATCACCAGCGTTCATCGCTTCTAACACATGAGATGCCGCCACTTTACCAGATGAACAGGCGGCGCCGGCACTAACGGCAAAACCTGCCAGATCAAACCGCATCACTTGGGTTTCTGCCATCCGCCCGGGCATAGCTATAGCACTGGTATTGGCCAGCCTATTCACTTGACGGCCAAACACCACGGCGTCACTTGCGGCCAATATCTGCTCTTCTAGGGCGTTATGCCATGTCTGCAACTGGATTAACCAGCCGTCACCTGCCGCCTGAACCGCCGCCGCCGCGGCACCAAACCCGACAATCCCTGACAGATTCTCTGTGCCGCCACGCCGCCGACTTTCCTGTCCACCGCCTGCCAGAATTGGGGGCACAGGCAATCTGTCACGAACCACCAATGCACCAACACCGGCAGGGCCACCAATTTTATGAGCAGAAACCGTCATCAGATCAACGCCACTTGACCGCAGACCTGTGAACCCTTTGCCAAAATGCTGAACCGCGTCGCTATGCACCAGCGCATCATATTCACGCGCCAGCCGCACCACAGCATCCAGAGGCTGAAGAACCCCTGTTTCGTTATTTGCCGCCATGACCGAAACCAAGGCTCCACCCCGATAGCTGCGCAGAAGATTTTCAAGGTGATCAAGATCAATAACCCCATCTTCATCCACATCTATCAGCAAAGCTTCTGGGGCAGAGGCCAACACTGCCATATGCTCAACTGGTGTTGTGATAACGACACGATCAGGAAAGGCGTGCAATGCCTGATGATTGGCTTCTGTGCCGCCACTGGTAAAAATGATATTTTCAGGCGCGGCGCCGGCCAAGGCGGCAACATTAACCCGTGCTTCCTCAACATGGGCACGAGCCATTTGCCCGAAGTGATGCACCGAAGACGGATTGCTAGGCGCCCCCATGACAGCGAGCATAGCCTGTTTTGCTTCAGGGCGTAGAGGAGTAGTCGCGTTATAATCTAAATAGGTAGAAACCATAACCGGCGGTGCTAATTCCTGTCGGTCTTTGTCGAGGATGTATCTTCCGAAGGCTCATAAAGAGATGAGCTAGCCTGATGCTGGCTTTGTGCTTCTTCAAGGGCTTTGAGTTTGCCATGCAGAATATCCACTTCATGAAGCAACCCTTTGATGGCGCGATCACGCGCGTCCGAAGACATATCAGATGGTGTGCCATAAGGCTGAAAGCTGGTTTCATCACCTAGGCGGCGCGCACTCACCGGACGGGCAGGAATACCCGTCACGGTAACGCCACGAGGCACATCCTTGACGACAACCGAGTTTGCCCCAACGCGAGCACAATCATGAACCGTAACAGCACCGAGGATTTGCGCGCCAGCCCCGACAATCACATTGTTGCCGATCGTGGGATGACGTTTCTTTTGACGCTGACCTGCGCTATCAACGCTTGGCAACAATCCGCCTAGCGTGACGCCATGATAAAAGGTGACATCATCCCCTATTTCGGCGGTCTCACCAATAACGACACCCATGCCATGATCAATAAAAAATCGTCTGCCAATTTTGGCGGCAGGATGAATTTCAATGCCTGTTAGAAAACGGGCAAACTGCATAACAAACCGCGCCAGAAAACGTAAGCGCCAACGCCACAACCGATGACCTAAGCGGTAGGCTAGCATCACATGAACACTTGGCGTCAGAAAGAATAGCCCCACCAATCCACCGGCGGCGGGGTCTCGCGCCCTGATGCTGCGAAGTTCATCAATAAACCCGCGCATTTCTACCTCCAGATTGTGTTGCCAATGGCATAAAAAACGGATCAAACATCATTCTATATACAAT
Organism: Alphaproteobacteria bacterium; assembly: GCA_023259875.1. Taxonomy (GTDB): domain Bacteria; phylum Pseudomonadota; class Alphaproteobacteria; order Puniceispirillales; family UBA1172; genus UBA12202. Next base: position 2,805 of record JALRFL010000108.1, on the reverse strand, counting down.
ATTTAACCTTCACAAAACCAAATTTCAACAGCAAGCAACAGGTTTATCTGTAAACAGATTTTCCAGATATGATGAAAAGCCTTTGATTTCAGTAGCCATCTCGACTATAAACCGCTTCAAATCATAACTTGAGATAGATAATGCCAGAAGTCATCATCAACGGCCCCGAAGGCCGGCTTGAAGCCAGATATATGCCTGCGATTGATCCAACTGCGCCAATCGCGCTGATCCTCCACCCTGAGCCAAATTACGGCGGCAACATGAATAATCGTGTGTCATTCGCCATGTATAAATTGTTTCAGGCGCGTGGATTTTCTGTCATGCGGTTTAATTTTCGCGGCGTTGGACGCTCCCAAGGCAATTACAGCGGCGGTGAAGGCGAATTGTCAGACGCGGCAACCGCGCTGGATTGGATTCAGTCGCAATGCTCTAGCGCACGATCCTGCTGGATTGCTGGTTTTTCCTTTGGCGCATTAATCGGCATGCAGCTCATGATGCGGCGCCCGGAAGTGGTGGGATTTGTGTCTGTGACTTTGCCTGTTCATGAACATGATTTTTCCTTTCTTGCCCCTTGCCCTTCATCCGGATTAATTGTTCATGGCGGCATGGATACGGTTGTGCCTCCTGATCAAGTGGCTAGCACCGTTAAAAAAATGCCCGCCCAAAAAGGCATTAAAATTGATTTTCGGGAAATTGACGACGCCAATCATTTCTTTACGCATCATCTGGATGAATTGATGGAAACCATTGGTGATTATCTGGCCGAAGCAGAACCGGATATGATTGAACAAGACGAAGATAGAGCCTAACGACAGCCCCCGTTATTGATCCAGCACCATGACCCCTAAATCCGAGTTTATTAAAATCATCACCGAGCGTGGCTATTTGCATCAGTCTTCACATCCCGAAGAGCTTGATGAGGTTGCCGCTAAACGCTGCGTTCCTGCTTATATCGGCTTTGATTGCACCGCCAATAGCTTGCATGTTGGGTCACTCATCCAAATCATGATGCTTCGCATCCTTCAGAAAACAGGGCATAAACCTATTGTCTTAATGGGTGGCGGCACCACCAAGATTGGCGACCCATCAGGTAAAGATAGCCAACGCCCTTTGCTGTCTGATCAGGATATCGAAACAAACAAACAAGGCATCAAGCGTATCTTTGAAAATTACCTCACCTTTGGGAATGGCGCGACCGACGCCGTGATGGTGGATAATTCCGAATGGCTTGACCAGTTGGGGTATATTAGTTTCCTCAGAAATTATGGTGTGCATTTTTCCGTTAACCGGATGCTGAGCATGGACAGCGTCAAATTGCGGCTTGAACGCGAACAACCGCTCAGTTTCCTTGAGTTTAATTACGCCATTCTTCAGGCCTATGATTTCATGGAACTGCGCCGCCGTTATGGTTGCTTGCTTCAAATGGGCGGTTCTGACCAATGGGGCAATATTATTACGGGAATTGATCTGACGCGCCGTGTCGATGGGCAGAGTGTCTATGGCCTTACTTCCCCCTTGATCACCACAGCGTCAGGGGCAAAAATGGGCAAAAGTGCCCAAGGCGCGATCTGGCTGAATGAAGATCATCTTCCTGTTTGGGATTTCTGGCAATATTGGCGCAACACTGAAGATAATGATGTTGGCCGTTTTCTGAGATTATTTACCGAATTGCCTTTGGATGAGATCGCCCGTCTTGAGGCGCTAGAAGGCCAAGAGATCAACGAGGCAAAGATTATCCTTGCGAATGAGGTCACAGGGCTTTGTCATTCCCCCGAACAAGCCCTGCAAGCGGCAAAAACCGCTCAGCAAGCCTTTGCTGAAGGCGTGATGGCATCTGGCTTACCGCAATTTAGCACTTCTCTGCCCCTTAGCATGATTGATGCGTTAAAACTCTGCGGCTTTGCTTCTAGTAATGGTGAAGCTCGGCGTCTGATCCGTGGGGGCGGGGCAAGAATCAATGACCAAGGGATAAGCGACGAAGATCATACCCTGACGGTAAGCGATGCCAATTCTGATGGTGAGATTAAGATTTCAGCAGGCAAAAAGCGGCACGCCATTCTCACCTTAGCTGATTAAATCTGCCTTGTGATTTTTTCTCTCTGCGGCACATATCGTTATGCCTTATTGTTCCGGTGATGTGGTATCCTCATCACCTAGTAGCCGTGATCTTTCATTGCTGATCCAGTCTGGTGAAAAAATATCACGCAGAAGCCCCGGGGCAATGCTGGAAAGCCGAACATCAATATTAGGATCATCCACGGCACCTTTCATCCGGAAACGGGTATTAAACACACCTTCGTGATTAATGCCTGTTACCAATTCCCCTACCAATGGCACATGACCCAACAATTGCGAGATAAGATAAACTGGGAAAAGCGCACCACTGACATCCAACGTATCATCATTGGTATTGATCAGGCCTGTTACCTCAATGGCAAGCGCGTCTCCTCTGGCTTTGGCATTTTCAATGCGCTGTTCGTCCGGCGTCACATTGATTTTTGCCTGACCTTCAGTAAAGGCGGTGCCATCGCCTTCGATCAGGGAATATAAGCCAGCCAAGCTAAGCACAGATAACATCCTAACCGCGGTTGGTGCCTCAATCACCCTGAAATCAGAAAGCGCAAAATTAGCGGTATAATGGCTGGCGTCCTCAGGGGCGTATAACACCGTCATGGTCATATTACCGCCACGAATAGCATCAGTGATAGAAAGCGCCTTAAGCACTTGCCCAGCATTCCCTGTGGTCAAAACCAAGCGATCCCCATTGTCCTGACCCGAACGCATCATCAGCTCTGCCTCAACCCC
>JALRFL010000088.1 GCA_023259875.1 Alphaproteobacteria bacterium | reverse complement strand
TGACCTGATCGCCATTGGCAACCATCAACACTTCATCAAGGACAAGCTCAGAGCCAGCCTCAGCCTCAAGACGGTCGACGACAATTTTGTCATCCTTGGCCACTTTATATTGCTTGCCGCCAGTTTTTACCACAGCATACACGTTCATTCATCCGTTACAGCTGTCATTCCAGCCTGAAAAAGTACCATCTTCGGGTGGAATGATCACATTCAATGAGGACAGGCCATACCCGACCGCCCCGATAAAAGTCATCAGACTGGCGCAATATAGACAGAAGCTAAGGATTGTCAAGGCAGTTTACATCCTTTAGGGCCAATTTCCCTATACCATAAGAAATCGCAACAACGGGTGAAGATGACTTGTCAGTTGGCCGCCAAGAGGCTAGACAATGAAATGAGACGGAGAGGTGGCAGAGTGGTTGAATGCGCCGGTCTCGAAAACCGGTATGGGTTAACGCCCATCGGGGGTTCGAATCCCCCTCTCTCCGCCATGATCATATCATGCCATCCGAGTTGCTTTTTGGGTTCGGCGTTTGATTTGCAAATATATTTTCCTCACATATTTCTCTGCGCCTGATAAAAAATTCCAGCTTCCCAAACAACATAATATAAATATGCTTGTGGTAAGAACGCGTCTTTATGAGGAGAAGCCGCCATGACCTTCATGCCACAGATAAAGGACAGAGATGTCGAACGGATTCAGAACGCCCTGTCAAAAATCCCTGATCATACATCGGTTGCGGAGTTTGTGCCCGGTCCCGGCATCGCGCGGCTTGACCTGAGGTTTGATATCAACAAGCTTCAGGAAGCGCTTGAGGAGTGCCTGAAGCGAGAGGCCTTCATGGGCGAAATGCGGGATCAGGGCTTTGCTGCTCTGCCGCTGACACAGCGACCGGGCCAGACCGAATGGACCCCTAACGATCTGTCAGGCCGCTACTGGTTGCGCGCAGATGAACGTTACATCGAAGAGCCGCGCGAAGATCTGGTGCCAGAGATCGACTTTTCCGAGTTCAATCCGAAGTTCAAAGGCACTTATTTTGAATATGTCCATGAGGAGTTGTGCAAACGCTTTCCGATTGGCCGCACCCGAATCCTGTCCAAGGGGCTCTATAATTGTAATTCTTGGCATCGCGACCCTGAGCCGCGCTTGCACATCCCGCTGATCTCAAACCCTGGCTCGCTATTCATCGTGAACCATCATGTGACGCATCTGCCTGCTGACGGGTCGGTCTATTTCACCGACACACGCGCCTATCACACTGCCCTTAATGGCGGTGAGAAGCACCGCGTGCATATCGTTGCCGCGCTGGCCTATGATCAGGTCACTGAATGAGCCATAATGGGGACACCGTGCCGGCAGGCTCGAAAACCGGTAAGGGTTAACGCCCTGATGGGATGGCTCTGTCGGAACCGCATGGTGCTGTGCCATACTTTGCCATTGGCGTTTGAATTGCGAATATATTTTCCTCACATTTTTTGAGATCGGTGGTTATACTGTCGCCAGTGCAATACATGAATTAGGAAAATCAAATATGCCCAACGAAGATCTGTTAGCGCCGCATCGCCACTGGATTGGCAAACACACTGAACGACACGATCATATTTCCCCACGCCTGATAGAACAGTTCCGTGCCACGTTTGGCCCGCACAGCACCTCGGCTACGCCTGTTCCACCGGGGCTGTTTTGGTGTCTGTCGCCTGATGCGCTAACGGCGGATCATCTGGGGGAAGATGGTCATCCTCGCCTTGGCATCACTATGCCAGAGATTCCCTATCCGCGCAGAATGTGGGCTGGGGGCAGGTTGCGCTTTCATGGTGAGTTTCTACCCGATCAGATGATCACCAAGCGTTCCACTATTCGGGATATCGTGTTCAAAACTGGCCGAAGTGGCAATTTGTGCTTTGTGACTGTTGACCATCTTTATCGGCATGGTGACACGCTTATCCTTGAAGAAGAGCAGAATATTGTCTACCGCGAGGAAGTTACACCGGTTGCTGCCGCCAGCGAAATCACTAGCATCCCCACTGACGCCATCACATGGCAGGTTAATCCCGACTCGGTGCAGATGTTTCGGTATTCGGCGCTGACCTTTAATGGTCACCGGATTCATTATGATCGTGATCATAGCGTCAATGTTGAGGGGCATCCCGGGTTGGTTGTCCATGGGCCGATGCAGGCCACATGGATGCTGGCGCTAGCCACCGATCATCTGGGGCATTTGCCCACAGAAATGCATTATCGCGGACTTGCCGCCTATATTGAAGGCGCGCCAGCAACCGTTGCCATGGCCTCAACTGGCGAAGAAGGCAAATATGATGCCATGGTGGTTAACGCGGATGGAATAAAAACGATGCAGGCCACGGTGTTATCATGATAACAAAAGCCAAGGTCATAGGCGGTATGTTTTCGGATATAAGGGTGATGTTGGGCTGATATGATCTGGGATATTGGGTTTATCATTATTGGGTTAGGGCTTTTGACCTTTGGCGGCGATATTCTTGTCCGCGGCAGTGTCAGCCTTGCGATTCAGCTAGGGTTATCCCCCCTTTTGGTGGGGATGGTGGTGGTGGGCTTTGGCACCTCAGCGCCGGAATTGCTGGTCTCAATAAGCGCAACGCTCAACCAACAGCCTGATATCGCAGTGGGCAATATTGTTGGCAGCAATATTGCCAATTTCCTATTGATACTGGGTTTTGGCATGCTGCTGGCGCCGATTATCTGCACCGACCGCGCGATAAAACGGGATGCGGTTGCGGTTGTCTTTGCCAGTCTAGGGCTATTAGTGGTCGCGATGGGCGGCACCGTTACTGCGCTTGAGGGGGGTGTTATGCTGATCTCGCTATTGGCGTATCTTGGCTTCTCCATTGTCGTTTCACGGCGTCAAGTAGCAAACCAAAAGGCAGATGCCGCCCCTAACACCTATCAATCTGAAGCGGAAGAATACAATGCCTTTTCTGGGGTCATGATCAGTGTGATCATTAGCGCTATTGGTATTGCTATGCTCGTCTTTGGTGCAGATTTTTTGATCTTTGGGGCTAGCAATGTGGCGCGATCCTTTGCCATTAGCGAGGCTGTGATTGGTCTATCCCTTGTCGCGGTGGGAACCTCTTTGCCGGAATTAGCAGCGACCATAGCCGCGGCATTGAAACGCCATACCGATGTGATCATTGGCAATATCATGGGTAGCACCCTTTTCAATATTCTAAGCATTGTTGGCATTACGGCTATGATCTCACCCTTACCGGTTGATCAACAGATGATGAAAACTGATATCCCTCTGGCTTTGCTGGTGGTGATAATCACGGCGGCGGTGATCTTGTTGATATCGCGGCTAACCCGTGTTCAGGGGGTAGTGATGTTGATCAGTTATGCAGGATATATTGGCTGGCTTTACGCCTAGCGTCTAAAACCACTAGCCAATAACCTTAGCGATCATATCTATCCAGTTTTGGTAACAGATCCGATGGATCAACGCCTTACCAAAACCTGCGGCTTCCATGGCTGAGATGAGGTGAGGCAAATCTTTGGCAGAATGTAAATCTGTGGCCATTTCTGCGCCATCAAAATCAGACCCAAGCGCAACGCCATTTTCCCCAAGGCGAGAGATCAGATGATCCAGATGCTGAATGATAACCTCAACTGGCATATCAGGGTTTTTCTGACCATCAGGCCTGAGGAAGCCAACCGCAAAATTAACCCCTACCAAACCCTTTGAGGCAGCAATGGCATCAAGCTGAGAATCAGTCAAATTGCGTGACGCCGCACAAATCTGATGCGCATTGGAATGGGTGGCGACTAATGGGGCTGAAGATAGCTTTTCAATATCCCAGAAACCAGCCTCATTCATATGAGACAGATCAATCATGATATGTTTTTGCAGGCAAGCCTTGATCAACTCTTTTCCTACTGGGGTTAGACCCGGGCCAATATCAGGTGAGGAGGGAAAGACAAAAGGCACGCCATGGGCAAAAGCGTTTGGCCGCGACCACACAGGGCCTAGCGAACGAAGCCCACGATCATAAAACGCATCCAGATTGCTTAAATCTGGTCGAATAGCCTCAACCCCCTCAATATGTAGCATCATGGCCATTTGCCCAGATTTAGTGGCACTCTGAATATCGCCAGCGTTGCGGCAAAGGCGAATGTCTTTCGGGTAATCAGTGGCGAGATGATGAGCGATAGAAAACATGGCTTCGGTTGCTTTTAACGCCTCGGTATGATCCACTGGATCCATGTTCAGGATACCTCCCGGCTGATCGGGGGCTGGGGTAAACATGGCAAATAGTCCGCCGGCGAAGCCCCCTTGCCGCGCTTTCGGCAAATCAAGCTGACCGCCACCATCACCACGGATAAAACTCGCGCCGGCCTCATCGCCTTGGCGCATCAACCGCAGCAGCACATCATTATGACCATCAAACACCATTGTCATGATGGGGGGGTCCTTTCATATATTGGCGCAGATAGGGCGGAAGAATTTTTGCCTGCCGCAAGTCATCGGCTTCTCCCCTCAGCATAAGCAAATCTCCGCGCAGACCCATCAGAAAAGGATACCATTCCTGTGCCATCGGGGATTTCCAGCGCCATAACATTTCTTCCAGCGCATCAAGCATAGGGGCGGAATGATCAAGGCTAAGAGGCAAGGTTTGACCAGAGGGGAAGGGCGGATGACTAAAACTATGTTTGATCAGATCAAAAGCATCAGGGACACCATGGGATTCGAAAGCGGCTTTGTGGCCAGCCTCATCTTCACCTGCCGCCATGATCGCTAACAACAACAGATCCGTTTCAATCATGCCTGTGGGGTTTAGCATGATGCCAGATGTGTCATGCAACAAATGCTGGCGTTGGCGTCCCTCACCACCCCATTGCCCCAAGAATAAGCGGCGAGGGCAATAATCATTGGCATAAAGGTTATCCCATATGATCATTTTTGATGCAGGTAATCCTGCCTTTAGCATTGCGGTTTCAGCCAGATTAGTGTCATGGGCAACGATATGATGCCCACAATAGAACAGCTCTGCTTGATGATCCCAAGCCTCGGCAAACCCGGCAAGATAGCCGGGGGTGAGGGCTTCTAATTCATCAGCGTAAACCCTTGGCGTGACCATGACAGGTCGGCGCAACTGTTCGGACAAAAGACGGGCAAGTCTGGCATGATTGCGGCCTTCGTGATGATGCTGGCCTTGCTGATCGGCTTGTGTTGGGGGGATATCATCCAGCAACAAGCACGGCTTAACATGATCATCCGCCGCCAGCAACGCCAGTTTTTCGGCCAGCAATGCCACATCGGCGTTTGCGGGATTATCACCATCAAGATTAAGATCAAGCCCCGGGGCTAATCCAGCAATCACCGTAATTCCCAGATCATGCGCGGCGGCAATAAAATCATGCCATTCCAGCCACCACGCTTCCGGATAGGGTTGCCGCCAGTGAAACCGGTGATAGGGATCATCTTTCGGGGCATAAAAATAACTGGTCATGCCGAGATGATTAAGCTGTTTTAAAATGCGCCTACGGTCAGCAAAAGACAGCAAACGGCCGTAATATCCCTCAATGTAACCGTAATATGACCCTGTCTTTGGCATCTAAGCCCCTTTCCTTAACGGCGATTCTAACCCCAACGCGATCAATTGCAAAGCCATGGATTTATGCCAGATGTGATCTGGCTTATGGGCTTGGCTTTGATCATGATGTTGGGGGATGGCATATCACGCCGCCAGATCGGGGGCGGTCAACTCCGGTGGTACCGGGAAAGGTGATTGGCATATCATAAAGGCACCGTGCCGCCAGAAAACCCATCAGTTCGGCTTCTATAAAATCGCCATTTATCAGGCTTCCAGCAGGAAGATCATCACACAGAAACACCGGACAAGGGGAATGATGACGGATGCGGTGAACCAGATACGGATTTCTGGCGCCGCCCCCTGATAAAAGCAATCGCTCAGGCCTCTCTTTTAAGGTCTTGCACGCTTGGGCAAGGGTGATGGCCGTCACCTCAGCAAGGCTAGCCATAGCATCAGCAAGTGGCATTTTGGCAAGGTGATCTGATGCTAGCATCCGCTCGGTCAGCACCCGATCAAGGGATTTCGGCGCCTGCCGTTGATACCATTCATGGGTCAGAACCTGCTCAAGATATCTCAAATTGATTTGCCCACTGGCGGCGAGTTGCCCATCGTGATCATGGCTAATACCAGCGCGTTGCTGCATCTGGCGATCCATCATGGCATTGCCGGGGCCGGTATCCATCCCAATAAGGTCATGTTTTCCAATCCCTGTCAGATTGGTGATGCCGCCAATATTTGCCACTGCCACAGGCGGCGTTATGTCTGCGTTTTCCATAAGAGCAGCATGAAAAATCGGGGCGATGGGGGCGCCTTCTCCACCATGGGCCAGATCGTTTTGACGAAACTGGGCTGCCACCGGCAAGCCGGTCAATTCCGCTAGATGTGTGGCTGACCCTAATTGCACGGACAAGCCTTGGTCCGGACGATGAAGCACGGTTTGACCATGAAACCCGATCAGATCAACAGGCCTATCATATTGTTCCATCAAGGCCATAACCGCTTTGGCATGATGGCTGGCGATATGGCGCTCTGCCGTGGCCTTAATGTCAGGCTGGTTTAGTTTTTCGGGATTATCCATGATGGCAAAAATCTCTTTTCGCATCGCCTCTGGCCACGGTAAATTGAGGTTTTGCCCAAGCCGCGAAAACCGAATGCCATTGGTTATGATCAAGGCGGCGTCAACAGCATCAACACTTGTTCCAGACATTAGCCCAATGATAGCGATCATAGGCGGCTCATCAGTGTAGGGATGGGTCATGGCGAATGGTGATCCTGCTTGAGAAGACTCGTGGCTCGTGCCATGATATCACAATGACAACACACCCTTCTACTCCTTCCACCGAAGATGTGCCAGAAGCTTCCGCTTGGCTTGATCAGCTAGATACACATGAGGCATTAGGCGTCATGCTAAAAAGCCAGCGTGAGGCGTCAGACGCGGTGGATACCGCCATGGATGCGATTGCCGTAGCCGCAGAGGCGGCGGCAAGGCGACTCAAGGCAAGCGCATCAGGTCGCTTGATTTATGCCGGGGCTGGCACCTCGGCGCGCATCGGGGTGCAGGATGGGGTGGAACTGCCGCCGACCTTTGGTTGGCCTTATGAACGGCTAGGCTATTTGATCGCTGGTGGACGCGAGGCATTGATGCGTGCCGTCGAAGGCGCAGAAGACAGCGCCGAAAACGCCAAGACCGATGCTGATGATCTGAATATTACCTCAGCTGATATTGTTATTGGTCTGGCGGCAAGTGGCCGCACCCGTTACACGATTGCCGCTCTTACTATGGCGCGCGAAAGGGGCGCGTTGACCGTTGGCATCGCCAATAATCGGGATACGCCGCTTTTGGCGGCGGCTGAGTATCCCATTTTAATCGAAACCGGCGGTGAGGCCTTGGCAGGGTCAACACGGCTTAAGGCTGGCACAGCACAGAAAATCACCCTTAATCTTATCTCAACCTTTATCATGTCTCGGTTAGGCCGGATCAGCAATGGGTTGATGGTGGCCATGACCCCAAGCAATGCAAAATTGCGTGAACGCAAGTTGCGGATTGATGCCATGCTGGCAGAGCACACCCCTAAACCCAAGCCATAAGGTTTGGCGGCCGACTGACCGTGGTATTGGTGGCGATGATACCGGCAACTCCGGCATCGATACAGGCGGTAACAATGTCCTCTAAATCGCCGGCATGAAGGTCTGGGGAGAAGACTGGAGCGCAAGGGTTAGAGAGGGCGTTCGAACCAAGGGCGCCAAGGTAACCATCGAAGAGATCGATGGCGCAACTTTGATTGTGAGGTAGGAAGTGGAGTT
>JALRFL010000062.1 GCA_023259875.1 Alphaproteobacteria bacterium | reverse complement strand
ATCACCGTCAATTTTGATCACAAAGGCAAACAGATGATCAATATTGATCACGCCGTGCTGATCCCTGTTTCTCCTGATGATCTGCGTCAGGTTGAAGCAGATTGAAGTTTCTTGCCCCAGATCATCTCGTAAGCCTTGCCTTTCTTGCCTTAAGCCCTCATATCATGGGGCATGAGTGTTAAAGCATATCCTGATGATCATCCGCAATGGCCACGCCACCCGAAAACCGGTATTTTGCTGGTCAATTTAGGCACCCCTGATGGTACCGATTATCGTTCCATGCGGCGTTACCTGAAACAGTTTTTATCTGACCGCCGCGTGGTTGAGGCGCCTCGGCTGTTATGGTGGTTTATTCTGAACGGCATTATTCTTTTGCGCCGGCCTTCCCGTTCGGGTGAGGCCTATGCCCGTATCTGGCTAGATGACCAAGACGGATCCCCCTTGCGGAAATACACGCGCCTGCAAGCTGAAAAGCTGTCGGCGATGATGACAAAAGACGGCCATAACCAAGACCGCCTGATGATCAGTTGGGCGATGCGTTACGGCAACCCGTCTATTCCTGATCGGTTGCAAGAATTAAAGGCCGCTGGATGCAATCGGTTGTTGATTGTGCCGCTTTATCCACAATACGCCGCCGCCACCACCGCAACGGTTCAGGATGAGGTGTTTCAATGGATGATCAAACAGCGCTGGCAACCTGCGGTTCGCACCGTTGCCCCATGGCATGATCACCCGGTTTATATCAAGGCGCTGGCCAATAGCATCAAAACCAGCCTCAAACCCTATGCCAAAAAAGATCAGCCAGAGGTGGTGTTGGCGTCTTTCCACGGTATTCCAGAGCGGTATTTTGTTCAGGGCGATCCATATCACTGCCAATGTATGAAAACCGCGCGGCTGTTGCGAGATGAGCTAGGCTGGTCAGATGACCGCTTTATGGTCAGCTTTCAGTCGCGTTTCGGGCGTGAGCCATGGCTTAAACCCTATACCGATGAAACGATTGAGGAGCTAGCCCATAAAGGCGTTAAGCACATGGCAATTCTAGCGCCGGGGTTTAGTGCCGATTGTCTGGAAACCTTAGAAGAGCTGAATATGGAGGGGCGTGAGGAGTTTCTGGAACATGGCGGCGAAACCTTTACCTATATCCCCTGCCTCAATGACAGTGATGACGGCATGATGGTGATCAAAGCCCTCGTGGATGAAAATATCGGTGGCTGGGTATAACCGGCGATAGGGTGCTTTTCTGGTCTTTTCAGTTATCAGAAATGCTGTTATAACCGCCCGTAGCGCGGTCGTGGTGTAGTGGTAGCACAAGAGCCTTCCAAGCTCTTAGGGCCAGTTCGAGTCTGGTCGACCGCTCCAAGAATTGTGATATACATTGAGATATACTAGGGTAATATTGGCTGCATTAACGATACCCCTTAATCCGATCAGGTTTGGGGTGATCATATAAAGGATAACGATATGACCACAGCCAAGGCAAAATCCTGTCCTTTTTGTTCGGAAACCATCCTGCTAGAGGCGATCAAATGCCGTTTCTGCGGTGAGATGCTGGACAAAGCCCCCCCTGATCAGATTATTGAATACCGAATTTCCACCCCTTTGCATCAGACCCATTCGCTTGGGGTGGCGTCGTTTGTGATCGCCATTGTTGGTTTATTCGTTACCTTTTTTATTCCCTTCGCGCTTCAGATCATTAGCCTGATCATGGGGCATATTGCACTAAGCGATATCAACAACAACCCTCAGAAATATTCAGGGCGCGGTTTGGTGGTGGCCAGTTTGGTCATCAATTACTGTGTTATTGGCCTGTCGCTCATGCTGATCATCACCGCAAACATGGCTAAGGCAGATGACTTTTCGGATGGGCTTGAGGCGTTTAGGAATGGTGATTACGCTAAGGCCCTAAAGCTATGGAAACCGCTTGCCGAATCTGGCGATGCCATCGCCCAGTACAACCTAGGGGTCATGTATGACAATGGCGAAGGCGTGTTGCAAGATGACAAAGAGGCCGTGAAATGGTATCGCAAGGCAGCGGAACAAGGCCATGCCAGCGCCCAACTTAACCTAGGGTATATGTATCGCAATGGTTATGGCCTGTTGCAGGATTACAAAGAGGCCGTCAAATGGTATCGCAAGGCGGCGGAACAGGGCGCTTCTGATGCCCAAAATAACCTAGGGAATATGTATGCCAACGGCTATGGCGTGTTGCAAGATGATAAGAGAGCGCATATGTGGTGGAATATTTCGCGATCCAATGGGGATGAATATGCCGGTG
>JALRFL010000180.1 GCA_023259875.1 Alphaproteobacteria bacterium | reverse complement strand
TGGTTAATTCTTCATGGCCGCTATTGCTGTGTGGCACGCAAACCCAGATGCGCCGATTGTGTGATTGCGGATTTATGCCGTTATCGGGCAAAAACCCCAACGCCTGCTTCATAAGGATTATTTTCCGGCTTTGCGCTGAGCCAAATCCCGATAGCAAGTATCAGCATCAATATTTTGGTTCTGAATCCGACTTCTGCCATGCCAAGCGATAATTTCAATCTGTGTTTGGCGCGGATAGAGGGTAAAATCAACAATACATGACGGCAAACGATATTGATGCACCTCACCTGACCCATCGCGGCGGATATAATCTGCATTACCTAGGGTGGCGATCAGCTCCTCTAATCCCCATCCCATGCTATTAGCAGGATAAAATCGTGGCACAGGAGCAGCTGGCGGCGGTGAGAGGGCGGCGGTATCTAATGCGCTTAAGGTGGTTTCAGGTACTTTTGCGGGAATATGGGATGGCATATTCGGATCTGCTGTGCTGGATGCGGTTTCAATAGGGGTCGCGGATTCTAAGTCTGGCAGATTCTCATCGGTTGGAATAAGGATGTCAGAAACACCAGAAATTAAAGGCGAGCCAACCTCATCAAGGGTTTGACAGGCTGACAACAAGAAAAGCAAAAGGCAACCTAAGGACTGTCTAAAGGTAATTGATTTTATAACCATGCCTTGAAATTATATTGGCAATCTAAATAATTCAACATTAAGGTTTGTTTTTTGAAATTTTAAGGGAAAGCTGATGCCAAATTCTGCCGCCATATTAACCATAGGCAACGCTATCGTTGATGTGATCGCCCAAGCATCCGATGATTTTGTGACAGAACAGGGGATGATGAAAAACGCAATGAACCTGATTGACGCCGAACGCGCAGACCAGCTTTATCAAGCCATTGGCCCAGCCACAGAAAGTTCAGGGGGTTCTGCTGCCAATACCGCCGCTGGGATTGCCTTTTTGGGCGGTAATGCTGGATTTATTGGCAAGGTTGGTGAAGATATTCTAGGGCGAATATTCCGCCATGATATTGAGGCAATTGGTGTTGATCTCCATGTCGCCATTGACGCTCAACTGCAAACCGCGTGTTCGTATATTCTGGTTACGCCAGATAAGAAACGCACCATGAACACCTATTTAGGGGCATCCATTGAACTGCGGCCAGAGGATATGAACCCTGCGGCGATTGCGGCGGCAGATATCGTCTATATTGAAGGTTACCTCTATGATGCCCCAGCTGGCCCAGCGTGTTGGGATAAGATTGTAGATATCGCCAAGGCTGCGGGAACAAAAATTGCCATCTCCCTTTCGGATGAATGGTGTGTGGATCGCCACCGCAAGGCAATGGTGGATTTCATCACACAGCACACGGATATCGTTTTATGCAATCTGGATGAGGTGAAATTGCTTTTCCAGACAGATAAGGAAAATGCCATTCAACAACTTCGCCAGATGGTGGCCGAAGCGGCAATCACGGATGGCCCTCATGGATCATTAGCGTTTGCCGGGGACGATATCGCAGAGACGGATGCTGATCTGGATGTTCAGGTGCTAGATACCACAGGGGCAGGTGATCTCTATGCATCGGGGTATCTTTATGCGCGGCATAAAGGCGCCAGTCTTAAAGACGCGATCAGTCTGGCGCGACTGACTGCAAGCGAAGTCATCAGCCATATTGGGGCGCGGCCACAAACAGACCTAAGAGAAATGGCAAGCCAGCAATTTCCAGCCTTATTCAAGGATTGAAAAATATCATGATTGCTACTGGCTTTCTTATGGCTATGGGGTAGGATAGGCACAGAGTCTGACAGCACCAAAAGAGCCATAACTATGCCAGATGAACAGCCAGTAACCTCTCATCGCCCCTCACCTGATACGGCTGGGCTTACACCTGTGATGCGGCAATTCCTTGAGGTAAAATCCCAGCATCCCGACAGTTTGCTGTTTTATCGGATGGGTGATTTTTATGAGCTGTTTTTCGATGATGCGGAAATCGCCGCCGCCGCGCTAGATATAACCTTAACCAAACGCGGTAAAGCCGATGGCCAGGATATCCCTATGTGTGGGGTTCCGTTTCATGCGGTAGATGCCTATATGACGCGCTTAATCAAACGCGGTTATCGGGTTGCCATTTGTGAGCAAAGCGAAACCCCCGAAGAAGCCAAATTACGGAAATCAAAAGGCCCCCTGAAACGCGATGTGGTGCGAATAGTTACCCCCGGCACGCTGGTTGAGGATGCTTATTTGCCGCCACGAGAAAACAATTATTTGGTGGCTATGTTTGAGGCGCCAGCCGCCGCCAACGGCAAGGCATCATCACCGTCAGCCATAGCCGTCGCCGCCGTCGATCTCAGCACCGGGGATATTTTGGTCGAAACCGTCTCATCAGCCCAGCTTTTGGATTGTTTGGCACGGCTTAATCCTGCTGAAATGATTCTTAGCGATGGGCAAATATCCCTCAAAGATCGGATGCAACATATCGACAGTTGTATCAGCGTCCGGTCCGCGCGCCATTTTGATAGCCAGTCTGGTCAGAGACGGCTTGAGCATATCTATCAGGTTGCGACTTTAGAGGGCATTGCTGAACTAGACCGCGGGCAATTAGCGGCTCTTGGGGGGTTGATTGCCTATCTAGATGACACCCAGAAAGGGCGGCATCTGCATCTTAAACCTGTTCGCCAAATCAGTCGTGACCTTTATTTGGAAATTGATCCGGCCACACGTCGTTCGCTTGAGCTAACCCGAACGATGGGAGGCGAGAAAAAAGGCTCGCTATTGGCAACGATTGATCGCACGATTACCGCCGCAGGGGCGCGGCTATTGGTATCACGGCTATCCACACCCCTTAAATCCAGAGACCCCATTATGGCCCGATTGGATTTGGTTGAAGCCATGCTTGTGGATATGCAGATGGCTGACCGCATCAGAGACGCGCTTAAATCCATGCCAGATTTGGAACGCGCGCTTAGCCGGTTGGGATTAGGTCATGGCGGTCCGCGTGATCTGGCGGCGATGGCGCATGGGATCATGACAGCAGGTGAGATCAGCGCCGCGTTAACGACGCGAAAGACCACGGGGCTTGCGGATGATCAATTGGCGCATCTTGCCGCTAGCCTATCTGAGGCAGGGGATTTAGCAAAAAGGCTTGGGCAGGCGCTGTCAGATGATTTGCCCTTGTTAGCACGGGATGGCGGCTTTATTCGCGTCGGATGTGATCCGGTTTTGGATGAACTCTTTACCTTGAGGGACGAATCGCGACGGCTGATCGCTGGCTTGCAACAACGCTATTGTGATGATACGGGCATTGCCAGCCTCAAGATCAAGCATAACAATGTGCTGGGTTATCATATTGAGGTGCGAAGCAATCATGCTGATAAACTCATGGAAAAGACCGATTCCATTTATATTCACCGTCAGACCACGGCACAGGCTGTCCGATTTTCAACTGTGGAATTGGCGGATTTAGAAAAATCTATGGCTAAAGCCGCTGATCAGGCTATCGCCCTAGAATTGGAATGGTTTGCCAAGCTGGTAGATCAGGTGATGGCCTGTCAAGATCAGCTTTTGGCCATGGCAGATGCCACCGCGCAGCTAGATGTGGCAACGGCGATGGCGCGATTGTCAGAAACTTGGCGTTATTGCCGGCCTGATATTCGCGAAGACACAGGATTGGATATCACCGAAGGCCGGCATCCAGTGGTAGAACAAATGCTTGCCTCTGCCCAAGATCATCCTTTTGTTGTGAATTCCTGCCGCCTTTCTAAAACAGATAGGGTGTGGCTGTTAACGGGCCCAAACATGGCCGGAAAGTCCACTTTTTTGCGCCAGAATGCCCTCATCACTATTATGGCGCAGGCCGGGTTTTATGTTCCGGCGACATCTGCGGTGATTGGCATGGCTGATCGTGTGTTTTGCCGGGTTGGTGCCTCGGATGATCTGGCCTCAGGGCGGTCAACCTTTATGGTGGAAATGGTGGAAACCGCCGCTATCCTTAATCGGTCTAGCGCAAGCTCATTAGTTATCCTAGATGAAATCGGCAGGGGGACAGCAACCTTTGACGGGTTATCGCTGGCATGGGCAGTGGTGGAACATTTGCATGATGTGGTGGGTGCAAGGGTGCTTTTTGCCACCCATTATCATGAATTATCAGCTCTAGAAGACCGGCTAGAGGGGTTGAGTTGTCATGCTATGAAAGTGCGCGAATGGCAGGGGGATATTGTGTTTCTCCATGAAGTTGGCGCAGGGGCGGCGGATCAATCTTATGGTATCCATGTTGCCCGGCTAGCTGGCGTGCCGCCAATGGTCATCGCCAGAGCCGAGCAAGTGCTTAGCACCTTATCCCAAGAGACTTCCCCCACGGGATTAATGGAATCTCTGCCTTTATTTGATGCGAGTCTGCCGGTTCAGCCGCCCCAAAAACAAAGCAAGGCAGAAGAAACCTTAAGGGAAATTATCCCTGATCAATTGACGCCGCTTGAGGCACTTCACCATCTCTATGCGTTACGCGCCATGCTTGATGATGAGAGATCATAGACAGAAATAGACACGCTGGACGCGGATCGGATATAATTTAACCATCTCGTTTCCGCCTTGCCAAAGGAGAGCGCAAGCCCAATGGCCGTTGATCAGACCGTTTTGCCAAGCTGGATGCTGGCTTTCCATCCTTTAGAATATGTTCGTGACACGGGTGAAACCGAGGCCATAAGAGAGCGGCTTGATCGGATCAGGGTTGAACACGCGCGTCTTTTCAAAAACCCTGTTAAATCCAGAGCGCAGCTTTTGCCAGTTTTGAAAACTATGTATGAAACTGGCCGGGATATGCTGAAAACAGCATTTATGGCGAATAATGACGGCGCCGCCTATTTGGGCGGACACACCATGCTGGTCGATACCCTGATCAGGTTAATCCATGACAGTATGATGGCAACTTATCCGGCGGCAAAGGCCCCAAAACTTGCCTTGCTTGCTACTGGTGGTTATGGCCGCAGTGAGCTTTGCCCCCATTCAGATATTGATCTGTTGTTCCTCACCGAAGTAAAACCAGAGGCAGAAGATATTCAGGCCATTGAGTTTATTCTCTATCTGTTATGGGATTTGGGGATGGATGTGGGGCACGCCAGCCGAAGTTTGCGGCAAGCCATTCGCTTGGCCAAAGATGACCTAACTATTCGTACCGCCTTGCTCGAAGGCCGGCATTTAGCAGGTGATAG
>JALRFL010000136.1 GCA_023259875.1 Alphaproteobacteria bacterium | reverse complement strand
TTGCAGAGGTGAAGGCAAGTGACCTGACGACCCAATACGAGGATCTAAGGGAAATTTTCCGAGAAGCGTATTTTTATCGCCTATTAATACGGGCTTGGACCAAAATGCTCTTGGCATTGCCTGAAACGGCCAATTCTCATGCGGAAATCGGCGCTTGAGCGCGGCAAAACGGTGGCGTCCTAGGGCCTCTACCCTTACAGGTGCTGGATACGCAATAAGCCAGCGTCCGTCAAATACCCCTTTGCCATGATCAAATTCTGCCGCATCTGACATATCGTCAGTTTCACGGCAGATGATGATATCCTCAGGCCAGCGGCTATCCAGCCGCCATTCACAGCCGCCAAGCGTGGCATCTTTTCCGGATTTTAACCTTAGTGCCAATTCTTCCATTGCCTCATCCCTTGGGGGGTAGGGCTTTGCCATCATATGCTGCAGGGTTTTTCGCACCATATGTGGAAAGCCCCGATGCGAGAGCGCCCGGCGCGGCATTTTGATAAACCCTTCGGGGCGAATATCCATCCATGGCGGTGTCGCTGACATCAGCAACCGATCAAGGGGGGTGATGATCCGTGATGCATATTGAGAGAGGCGCAGCAAATGGCTGTCGGCAATGCCTTCTGTGTTCCTTAACGGTCGGTTTGTCCTGATCCGTGGTCGTTCAAACCTCTCATCATGATTGGTGGGGTCTTGGATAAATGAAAGCCCGGCTTGCCGCGCAATATCCGCCAATTCTTGCTTGCGAAACCCTAGGCATGGCCGAATTAACCGCACCCCAAGATAGCGAGTTTCCGTCGCCATCCCAGCCAAACCGCGCAAGCCAGAGCCGCGAGACAAGCGCATTTCGATGGTTTCCAATTGGTCATCCTGATGATGCGCCGTCAGAAGAACCGCGTGGCGGCGCAAGGCTTCTTGCCGCAACACCTCATAGCGTTGCTGGCGCGCCCATTCCGCAAAGCCAGCCGCCGGTTTAGGTGAAGTGATTCTGATGACATGGGTAGGCAGGCCAAATTGGGTTAGAGTTTCTGCCACCATATCCGCTTCGTCATCAGACCCTTGGCGAAGCCCATGATCAACAACAACCGCGAAAAGATTTGCCCGAGGTTCCCCCTGCTTGGCTTGCCATGCCATAAGCAACGCCGCCAGCCCCATACTGTCAGGGCCGCCAGATACCGCCAGCAAAATACCAGAAGGTTCCGTCACCCCCCCGGGGCAAGCGTGTTGCGACTCAGATGGTGAGGGATGAGGCGGCAATCCCGCCGCTGACATCGCCTTTTCGAAGCGTGCAGATAGATCCTGATTAAGCTTCACACTCAGTTTTTTCTCCAAGCCTTGCCAGGCGATTTGTGAGTTTTTCTGGTGGGTTTTCTACTGTCAGGATCAGCTTTTCAAAGAAATTGCAGGCGTCTTCTTTGGGGCGCGTTTTAGAAACCGATTCCGCAATCCACATCAAGACTTCAATTTTGCGTGGGTCTTCCGGCCAGCTTTTAAGAAAGTCAGACATGGTTTGCAAAGATTTTTGATGCTCACCCTGAACGAACTGAACACGGCCAATCCAGAACATCACATCTGCGCTCAATTCGCTGTCTTCATGCAATTCGCTGAACTCAATAAGGGCAAGCTCTGCTTCTTTTAAGCGGTTGTTATGAAGCAAATCCTTAGCGAAATTATATTGCTCTTCTTCTGTCCCAACAGGCAGGATTGCCGGCGTTCTAGGTTCAGGTTCGGTCACCGTCAGGTTAGTTTGGGCAGGATTAGCAACCGCGGTCGTACCGGCATCAAGATCAGATTTATTGATCACCCAACCTGTGTTTTCACTACCCTCAACACTGTTATTTGCCGTATTAAGCGCGGCGGTATTAGCATCCAGACTTTCCCCTACGCCATTACCATTTGCATCCAGCGTTTGGGTTGGCAATGTGGATAGTTGCGTGTTCGTGGTGCTGCCAGCAGTGGGATTATCGCCCTCTTGTTCTGACTGTTCTGGCGAGATGATAGCGCCATTTGTTGATAGCCGCATGAGAGTTTTCATCCGAGCCTCAAGCTGAAGGATGCGGAACTCATTATCAGAGGCGATTTGAAGAATATTCTGGATTTTGAGATTAAGGGAACTGATCTCATTTGAGATATTGCTAAGATCGTTTAGCTTCTGATCAACGCGCTCTAACACTGCGTTGGTGTTACCGCCCGACGCCATGGTTTGCTTTAACTCAAACAAATCATTTTCCACCCTCGCATTAACATCACGCAATGTATTTTCGATGGCAATAATCCGGAGTTGCAGATCACCCAAAGTCGCCTGATCTACGGTCTGTGCGGAAACTGGTGCGGTGAAGATTGGCATCATCAACAAAGCCACAATCGGCATAGCGGAAATCCGCCGCCATTTCCGCGCCTCTAAAGGACGAAAGGCTAGGGCAGATAAAAAGGTCATGGGTTTCTTCATCATCTTTGGGTACATCTTTTTCGTGTTCACTCAGCAATAGATTAGCCAGAATTAACAGATTACTGGCTCATGTTAAGGTTACTCTTGTTGTCCTAACCTCTTAATGGGTCAAAATTAAGGCAATAAAAAACCCGATCCTAAGATCGGGTTTCCATAAAAATGTAATGAGATTAGTTAATGACGCTGACCGCGCGGCGGTTATAACGCCATGCGTCTTCGTTTGAGCCAATCACAGCAGGGCGTTCCTTACCGTAAGAAATGATCTTAATGCGAGCAGGATTTACACCTTGTGCCACAAGATAATCACGGGTAGCAGATGCCCGGCTTTCGCCAAGAGCAAGGTTGTATTCGCGTGTTCCCCGTTCATCGCAATGACCTTCGATGGTGATGCGAACAGATGGGTTAGCCGCGAGGAAGCTTGCCTGTTTAGCAAGCGTGCTTTTGGCTTCGTTAGTTAGCTCATAGCTGTCAAATCCAAACAATACCCGATCGCCGATCTCAATCAGCTCATCAGTAATGGTCATTTGTTCTGAGCCGCTTCCACTGCTATCAGCAGAACTGCTGCTACTGCTTGTGGAAGATGAAGCCCCTGTTCCAGCAGCATCTCCAGAAGTGTTTGGTGCCGTTTCGCAAGCCGCGAGCACGCCCAATGCTGCAAACAAGGTAATGATACGAGCGATCATAGGATGAACTCCTCAATAATTCCGTTATACGGTTTAATTACAATAAGGCACTCATACCTTAAAATTCAGAATAAAACAATATGTTATCCTGAATTAAAACATAAAATATGCCATATTTTGCATGATTTTTCTCATTTAGTATAGTCCTATTTGATATTATGGCAAAAATGGTGACCATGCAGGGTCAGACGCCCCTTCGGGTGTGATGATGCGCCTTTCATTAAATCCAGTAATATCAATGCGGTAGAGATAGCTCTCCCCACCACTACCATCACTATTGGTTGGGTTTTGCTTAAAATACATCAATACCCGGCCATTAGGTGCCCAAGTCGGCCCCTCGACCAGAAATCCTTTAGCCAATAAGCGTTCACCAGAACCGTCACTGTTCATCACGCCAATATAAAACTCGCCTTTATACATTTTGGTAAAGGCCACAATATCCCCCCGCGGCGACCATACAGGCGTGGCATAACGCCCTTTGCCCCGACTGATGCGGCGAACATTGCTTCCATCACGGTTCATCACATAAAGCTGTTGGCTGCCTGACCGATCAGAATTGAACACGATCTGTTGATCGTCAGGGGAAAATGAAGGTGAGGTATCAATAAAAGGGGTATTGGTAAGTTGTTTGGTCTGCCGTGTGGAAAGGTCCATGACAAAAATATTTGTCACCCCACTTCGCGCCAAACTCATGATCAGTGATTTTCCATCATAGGAAAACCGAGGGGCAAAACTCATCCCCGGGAATGAGCCGAGAAGTTCAGATTTCGCGGACTGAATATCCAACAGATAGACATTGGGGTTATCGTTGAAATAATTGAGATAGGCAATTTCCTGCACTTCTTGGGAAAACCGCGGCGTTAGCACCAGCGACCCCCCATCGGTAAGAAAAATATGGTTATGCCCGTCTTGATCCATGATAGCCAGCCGCTTAATGCGCTTTTCGGGTGGGCCACTTTCAGCAACATAAACAATTCGGGTATCAAAATAGCCATCATCCCCTGTCCATTTTTTATAAACAACATCAGCAATCTGGTGAGAAATCCGGCGCTTTCCAATCTCACTGACACTTCCCGATCCGGCGGCAATCAGTTCCCCACGCAACACATCCCAAAGATAAAACTCCACTTCGATCATGTTTTCTGCGTTGTAATACGCGCTGCCAATCAAAAGCGCATCAGCCCCAATCGGTCGCCAATCCGCAAAGTCAGGCGCCACAGAAGCGTCCTGCGGCGGATTAAAAAACGCCGCCTGTGAAAGCGGACGGAACAGGCCTGACCCCTCAAGGTCATCTGAAATAATGCCAGCAATCTCACGGCCAATTTCGCTTGCTTGGCCATCTGGTCCAATGAAATCCGTGATGGCAATGGGGCTTGGCTCAACATTGCCCTCGGTGATCGTAATCACATCATTGGATTGCGCCAGAGCCAGTGTTGAGACTAGCGCACTAAAGATCAAGCCAATGAGAGTGGCAAGTGCGCTGACCCGCGCCAGAGCCCATGTTCTTTCCATTTTTGCTCCCATCACAACTGAACTGCACATCATGTTAAAAACCCTCTTGGATCAAACCGGAAATTCAATGTTTTCCATTTCTCATAATCTTCGGGTGATAATGGCGGAATTAATGGGCTACACTGCTGGAATGCGCGTTCCGCCGCATTGGCGGCCAGACGAAAAGCATCATCAGCGTTGTATCGCAATATGTCCTTTATCCTTACCTTTATCACTTCACCGTCCTCATTTAACTCGACAATTATGTCAACAATAAGAGAGCTAGCACCTTCGATAGCTGATGGCGGATTCCAGCATGGCTGAATATGCGATTTCAGCCTAGTGATCACATCTGCACCTAGCCTGCCATCGTCTCTTTTTTGCGTATTGATCGCCTGACCAGCATTATCGCGCACGGTGTCATCTAACAAATCCGCTAGATTCTGTTGGTTTTTGCTATCATCCGGATCGTCTTTCTTTTCCACCTTTTTTTCATCATCTTCGGGCTGTGTGGGTCGCTGAGCCTCATCAAGGAGGTTCTGAAGCTGTATCCCAAGTTCAGCATCGGTTTTTGCCGTATTCTGATCGTTTTTCAAATAGTTGGCGGTTTCGTCGTCAGGCTTTTTTGCTGGCGTCGGCGCCTCTGCCCGTTTGGTTTCCTTTGGCTTGGCTTTCGGCAGGGGCGCAGGAGCAGATTGCGATTGAGCCTTTGTCTCATCCGCCTTTGGTTTTGGCGGTGGAACATCTTGTTCTTGTTCTTCGAGATTCAAGGCAACCGCATCAGGGGTGTTATCCTTGGGCAAAGGGGCATCCACAGGCTCTGGTTTCGCATCGGCTTGCTTTTGTGGCGGCGATGGCGGCGGCGGTGGAGGTGGTGGTGGAGCAGAAGCAGAGGCGGCGGCAGGCGTCGCTTTGCTGTCGTCCTGATTCACCTCATCATCTGCGCTATTGTCTTTGGTTTGGCCAGGCAACCCTTCGTCCAAATTCGTGATCGGAACATCATCAACGATTTCCGCTGTCAGGGTAGGAATAATGTCATGCGGCGGTTTTGCAAACCACGGGAAGCCGACGACAAACATCACTGTCACCGCAAGGTGAAGCAAGGTCGAAAACCCAAGTGATGAGAGAAACCTCGGCGCCCTTAGCATTGCCGTTATTCATCCGCCAATTTCGTGACCAATTTGACGCGTGACATGCCAGCCGATTTGATCATATCCATGACCCCAATCACCGTGCCATAAGGCACACGCCTATCGCCACGGACATAGAGTTCCACCGAGGGATTTTCATCAACAATGGCTTGCAGTCGGGCAATAAGCGTATCCGCATCCATGATATTTTTTTGCAAACTTACCGAGCCATCCTCTTGAACAGTGACCACCAAAGGAGCCTGATCATCGCTCAAGGCATCGCTGGCCTTGGTCTCTGGCAATTCCACAGGAATCCCCACGGTTAGCAGAGGTGCCGTGACCATGAAAACAATCAGCAAAACCAACATCACATCCACAAAGGGCGTGACATTAATTTCGCTCATCGGGCGTCTTCTCTTGCCGCGGCCTTGGGAAGACGACCGGCTGTTTATCTGCATGCCCATAGGGGATTATCCTTCATCCAACTGGCGGCTTAGCATCGTGGAAAACTCACTTGAGAAGTGATCAACCCGTGATGCCAAACTATCCATCTGTGCAGAAAAGCGGTTATAAGCCACCACGGCAGGGATCGCCGCGACAAGCCCCAACGCAGTAGCAAAAAGCGCCTCAGCAATACCAGGGGCCACCACCGCAAGACTGGTGTTCTTTGACTGGGCAATAGATTGGAAAGAGTTCATGATCCCCCACACCGTTCCAAACAACCCAACAAAAGGCGCAACCGAGCCCACAGAGGCCAGAAAAGTCATCCCCTTTTCCATCAGCGTCATTTCACGCGACATGGCAACCCCCATGCTTCGTTCAATGCGTTGCGCGATAGATTGAAATTGTCCTGACATCCGCCCCAGTTTTGTGCCGCCCCGGCGCCATTCGCGCATAGCCGCCACAAACACCCGTGACATAACCCCTTCGGGTTCACTGCCCAAACGATCATAAATGCGGTCGATATGCTCACCTGACCAGAACATATCCTCAAACTCATCCGCCAGCATATTTTGATAGCGCAAGGTTCTGATCTTTTCGATGATGATTGACCAGCTCCAGATGGAGGCCACAATCAGCAAAAGAATGACCAGTTTAACAACAATATCAGCCTGTAAAAACAGACCCCATACGGATAATTCCTGATCCGACAGGACAAGATTGCTCGCTTCGGTAGACATGATGTTCCTCTCTTAATGCCCTTTCTTATGGGAAAGGGCTGCTTTTCCGGAAAATGTTATTTCATGATTTTGTGGCGGCATGGTGGCAAGAATTTTTGATTTTACATCAGCATCAAAACGGCAAGGTCGCCCCCCTAGACTTGCCTGAGCAACTTGCACGTTTAGACTGGCCATGAGGTGACCATGTGTGTCGGTGATCTTTTGATCCAACATGGCTCTGACGCCTGTCATATTGGCAAGCTGAGTAACCACGCGCAATTCTTGCCCCAGACGCGCCGGACGATGATATCGCACCTCCAAGGCGGCAACAACAAACGCTAAGCCGTTTTGCAAATACTGATTTTGGTCAATGCCGATCAGCGAAAACCAAGCGCTTCGCGCCCTCTCAGCAAAGGCCAGATAATTGGCATGATAAACCACACCGCCTGCATCGGTATCTTCGTAATAGACTTTAAGGGGGTAGATATGCCCCTTATCATCACACCAGCCATCAAGACCAGAGACAGGGTTAGATGCGCGGCTATCCGTCACGGTCTGTGTCCTCAATAACGCTATCCATCAAATCCAATTGCGCCCCTGATGGCGGCGTTAGGCCAATATAGCCCCAGCCAGCCTGCGACAAGCACCGCCCCCTAGGCGTTCGCATAATCAAACCCGTTTGCATCAAATAGGGTTCAATCACCTCTTCTAACACATCACGCTGTTCGGCTAACACCGCTGCCAAGGTTTCCACACCAACTGGCCCACCGCCATAATGTTCGGCCATGCCGCGCAAATATCGGCGATCCATGGCATCAAGCCCTGAGGCGTCCACATCCAGTGATAACAGCGCCTTATCCGCCGCCTCACGCCCGACTTCAGCCACGCCATCAATCATGGCAATGTCACGCACGCGCCGCAACAATCGTCCGGCTACCCTTGGCGTGCCGCGTGAACGGCGCGCGATTTCATGCGCCCCTTCAATGGTAAGCGGCATCTTCAATTTACCAGCCAGCCGAATCAAAATGGTCTCTAGTTCGGTGTGGGTGTAAAACTCCATCCGCATCTGGATTCCAAAACGGTCACGCAGAGGTGTCGTCAACAGTCCGGATCGGGTGGTTGCCCCGACCAGCGTAAATGGCGGCAGATCAATTCTGATGGAACGCGCTGATGGCCCTTCGCCAATAATCAAATCAAGCTGAAAATCTTCCATCGCTGGATAAAGCACTTCTTCAACCGCAGGATTGAGGCGATGAATCTCATCAATAAACAAAACATCCCTTGGTTGCAGATTCGTCAACAGCGCCGCCAAATCGCCAGCCCGAGAAATCACTGGTCCAGAAGTTGCCCTAAAGCCAACCTTTAGTTCATGCGCGATAATTTGGGCTAATGTGGTTTTCCCTAACCCCGGTGGGCCGTGCAGGAGCGCATGATCCATGGCTTCGCCACGCAGTTCTGCCGCTTTAATAAATGTGCTGAGATTGCCAAGCCCCGAAGATTGACCAATAAAATCATCCAGTGATGATGGCCGCAGGCTGTCGTCACCCTGTTGCTGGGTCTGACTGATGAGCCTATCTTCTGGTGCGTCAGGATGCTGGGTCAATGCCGAACTCCTTCTGCTAATCGTTTCAGGGCAAGCGGCAGAATGTCTTCAATGCGAGGGGCGTCGCTTTCTCTGATTAAAGTCGCTACCACCTGATGGGCTTCGGCTCTGCCATAGCCTAGATTAACAAGGGCGGAGGTCGCATCGAGCAGAACCGGATCGCCTGCCCCTGTCGGGGTTTCACCGCCGCCTGATGTCATCATGGGTTGTTGCCCCCCAAGGGGAATATTCGCCACTTTTTCTGCCAGTTCATTAATGATGCGCTGTGCCAGTTTTGGCCCTACCCCATCAGCACGAGAAATCATAGCCTTATCAGACGCCGCAATCGCCAGCATCAGTTCATCCGGCGTGAGGGCAGAAAGAATGGATAACGCGGCTTTGGTGCCAACCCCTTGAACGGTTTTCAGCAGATTCCAAGCGGCCTTAATATCGACATCAGAAAATCCGGTCAGAACAATGCTGTCATCCCTGATCGCGGTATCCACATAGATCGTGGCCTCTGTCCCGACTGACCCCAATTTCGCCAGACACCGTTTGGTCATCTGGCACTGATAGCCAACACCGCCCACATCAATCAAGCAGTCTGTTTCCCCAAGATGAAGCACCCGCCCTCGCAACATGGCAATCATGACGATACCTTTTCTTTCTTCAAGGCCACAGAAATAGCGGCAGATAACGCATCGTTTTGGGCTTTGCCTTTGCTGGATATGATGGCATTAGAGGCGCCCCCCATGGCCATATCCAAACCCTGTCCTAGCGTATCATCATGACTTAATGAAATCGCCGCCGCTAAGGCATCTGCCGCATCAACGCCTGATGGGGTGATATTCAAAAGCCGTGAGACCATGGCTGTGACCTGTTGTTTATCAGCGCGGCCAGAGCCTGTCACATTTTGCTTGATCCGGCGTGCTGATATTTCATGAACCGAAAGACCAGAATCCGCCGCCGCCACCATCGCCGCCCCACGCGCCATTCCCAATTTAATTGCTGATGAGGCATTGCGAGAAACAAAGATTTCCTCAATCGCAACCCGATCAGGTTGATATTGCCCCAATATGGTTTTTAAGTGGCTGTGAATATGGCCCAGACGATCCGCCATATCGGCGTCTGGGTCAGGCTGTATCATCCCATCCGCCACCCAGAACATCCGGTTATTTTCAAAACGCACAACCCCCCATCCTGTTGAACGCAATCCCGGATCAATTCCGCATATCCGCATGGGTCATGCCTTTCCAGATGAACAGCTGATAGTCAACAGGCATATCCCATTTCTAGCCATTCATTTTTGCCATTACATCTTCGGGGATATCAACATTAGAAGACACGCTTTGCACATCATCCAAATCATCCAACGCATCCATCAGTTTCATAAAGGTTTGCGCCTGATCTTCGTTAATTGGTGTGGTGTTTTGTGGCTTCCATGTTAATCCGGCTTCTTCGGGCGCCCCGAATTGTGATTCCATCGCCTCACGAACAGCGTTGAAATCTTCAACCGCGGTGGTGACTTCATGGCCGTTTTCGTCACTTTCCACATTATCAGCGCCAGCCTCAAGCGCGCCTTCAAACATGGCCTCATCACCTGCGACATCTGCTGGATAGATGATCTGCCCCACCCGATCAAACATGAAATTGACACTGCCTGTTTCGCCCAAATTGCCGCCAAACTTGCCAAAAGTGGCGCGAACCTCTGATGCCGTGCGGTTGCGGTTGTCGGTTAACGCTTCAACTATTACCGCAACGCCGCCGGGGCCATAGCCTTCATAGCGAATTTCATCATATTGTTCGGAATCTCCACCCTCAGCCTTTTTCAACACCCTTTCGATATTATCCTTTGGCATATTCGCCGACCGGCATGCTAGCAAGGCTGTTCGCAATCTTGGATTTGCTTCGGGGTCTGTGCCACTCTTTGCGGCAACTACCAATTCCTTGATCAGACGAGTGAATTTTTTTGCCCGTTTGGCGTCCTGCGCGCCCTTTCGGTGCATAATATTTTTGAATTTGGAATGCCCTGCCATTAGTCCGCTCGCTTTTCGTGAATATGGTGTTTTAACCTAAAGAAGACACTATATACGGTATGCTGTCATTTTGCCAGTATCTATGCCTGTTCTTTGCCGGGATATCAAGACCTAGGATTTCTATTGCGGCGGATCAATAGGTGATAGGGTTCCGCCGCGTCGAAACGGGCTTATGCTGATAGCAAGGCCAGTCTCATCATCGGTGACGACAAAAACCCCTGAAAGGCTTGGCTCGCCCATAGCGACACCTAACCTGCCCTTGTCCTCACCCGTAAAACGGCCAATGGCGGCCTCTGGGGTCATACCAATGACGGATGTGTAATCGCCGCACATGCCTGCGTCTGTCATAAAGGCGGTTCCACCCGGCAAAATGCGGTGATCTGCTGTCGGCACATGGGTATGCGTTCCTACCACCAACGAAACCAAGCCATCGACAAAAAATCCGGTTGCCGTTTTCTCGCTGGTGGCCTCACCATGGACATCAATCACAATCGCGTCGGTGTCGCGTTTTAATTTGGTCTTGGCTAAACACGCTTTGATCGCCGGGAACATGGGTTCGGTTTGCGCCATAAACAAATTGGTCATGGCATTGACCACCGTCAGGGATTGGCCTTTGGCATTGGTGACCGTTGTTAGTCCCAGACCGGGGGTGCCTTCAGGCATATTAATAGGCCGGATTAACCGCGGCTGTTGGTCAATATAGGCAAAAATCTCGCGCTTATCCCAGACATGGTTACCTGTTGTCATGGC
>JALRFL010000133.1 GCA_023259875.1 Alphaproteobacteria bacterium | reverse complement strand
GTTTCAGGCAATGCCAAGAGCATTTTGGTCCATGCCCGTATTAATAGGCGATAAAAATAAGAATTTGCAAGATCATGGGTGTCTTCTACTTGACGATGGCGCTCTCTTCCCCCATCTAATAAAGAATAACATCAAAGCCAGTAAGGATGCCATTTCCAACACGGCTTATCAGACGCCCTTGCGTGAACCAATTGCGGCATTCATAGGGGGCTGGAACGGATAGCAATCACGGCATTGTTATCCAGAACAGAAGAACGAAAGGCTTATCCAAGTGAACAATATGGCTCGGAATATCATTTTGTGGTTGATCATTGGCGTGGTCATGCTGGCTCTGTTTAATATGTTTCAACAGGGGACTAACACGCGTTCTGCTAATATTCCGTTTTCCGATTTTGTCATTCAGGTTGAGTCTGGCGATATGCGTGAGGTGACGATTGAAGGAAGCAACCTTTATGGCGTCACTAATAACAATATTCCGATTTCCACTTACATGCCAGAAGGCAGCGATATTGTTGAGATTCTTCGTGATAATAATGTGCGTATTGTGGCGCGTCCTGATACCAGCAATTCTCCGGGGTTCTTGTCCCTTTTGCTTAGCTGGTTTCCCATGCTGTTGTTCATTGGGGTTTGGATTTTCTTTATGCGCCAGATGCAGGGTGGCGGCAGAAATGGTGCCATGGGGTTTGGCAAGTCACGCGCGAAACTGTTGACCGAACATCATGGCCGCGTCACCTTTGATGATGTTGCTGGTATTGACGAAGCGAAAACAGAACTTGAAGAAGTGGTTGAGTTTCTTCGCGACCCCTCACGGTTTCAGCGGCTGGGCGGAAAAATTCCTAAAGGGGTGCTTTTGGTAGGCCCTCCCGGTACAGGGAAAACCTTGTTGGCGCGTGCCATCGCAGGTGAGGCCAATGTCCCTTTCTTTACCATTTCCGGTTCTGACTTTGTGGAAATGTTTGTCGGTGTGGGCGCAAGCCGTGTTCGCGATATGTTTGAACAAGGCAAGAAAAATGCCCCTTGCATTATCTTTATTGACGAAATTGATGCCGTGGGTCGTCATCGCGGTGCCGGTCTTGGCGGCGGCAATGATGAGCGTGAACAGACCCTAAACCAGATGCTGGTGGAAATGGATGGGTTTGAAGCAAACGAAGGCGTTATTCTGATTGCTGCGACGAACCGGCCTGATGTGCTTGATCCGGCGTTGTTGCGTCCGGGGCGGTTTGACCGTCAGGTGGTCGTGCCGAACCCTGATGTTTTGGGGCGTGAGAAAATCCTCAAAGTGCATATGCGTAAAGTGCCACTGGCTAATGATGTTGAACCACGCATTATTGCGCGTGGAACGCCTGGCTTTTCGGGGGCGGATCTTGCCAATCTTGTTAACGAAGCCGCGCTTCAGGCGGCACGAAAAAACCGCCGTACGGTATCTATGGCAGAGTTTGAAGAAGCCAAGGACAAAGTCATGATGGGGGCGGAACGCCGTTCCATGGTGATGACCGATCAAGAAAAGAAACTGACCGCCTATCATGAGGCTGGACACGCGGTGGTGGCCTTGCATCAACCTGCGTCTGATCCGATACATAAAGCTACCATTATCCCTCGTGGTCGCGCGTTAGGCATGGTGATGCGCCTGCCAGAAGGCGACAGGGTATCCATGGCGCGTGATCGGCTTTTTGCCGACTTAAGGGTTGCTTGTGGTGGCCGGATTGCCGAAGAAATGATCTTTGGGCCAGAAAAAGTGACCACGGGCGCATCAAGTGATATTCGCATGGTGTCAGATATGGCGCGGAGGATGGTAACTGAATGGGGATTGTCGGAAAAATTAGGCTTTCTTGCCTATTCCGCAGATGAGCAAGAGGTATTTCTTGGGCGTTCCGTATCTCAACAGAAAAATATTTCTGACGATACCGCCGCGACGATTGATAGAGAAATCCGCATCATTTCTGATAGCGCTTATGCTGATGCTGAAAAACTCCTGAAAAAACATAAGGAAGAATTGGAACGCGTGGCTCAAGCTCTTTTGGAATATGAAACCCTTTCAGGTGATGAGATCAAAATCATTGCTGAAGGCGGAACAATCGCCAGAAATGACGGCGCTGAGGATGTGCCAGAGTCGCCGCGTGCGAAATCACGCACAGGTATTCCCGGTGGACGGCGCAAATCAAGCCCTTCACCGAAAGCGGAACCATCCGGTGACGAAGCCGTCTGATCCCCACCAATCGTCTATTCTGCGACGCCAAACACAACTGACGCGCCCTCTTTTTGCTGATGATCAGCGTCTGGGAGGTAAGTCAAGATATTGGTTGCGGCCAGTGGCATTAGCACCAATGGTAAGCGGAGGTGGTCATCTTATACCGCTAACAAACACTGGCCTTGGCTTTGCCGCGCTGGATATTTTGGAACGCCGTGGACAGGATTATACCATCACACGCATTGCCCCGGAGCAAGCCATGCGTTCGGCAAGGGAGGCAGGGGCTGATGCCGCTCATCTTGCTGAACAGCAATGGCATCATCTCACCTCACCGCGGCCTGATTTTGCCGGCTTATCTATGGATCAGCATCGCATCATGGGCATTATCAACACCACCCCTGATAGCTTTTCCGATGGTGGCGATCATTTTGACGCTGATACTGCTATCGCTGGCGGAATGGCCATGGCGGATGCTGGGGCGGATATTCTGGATATTGGTGGCGA
>JALRFL010000115.1 GCA_023259875.1 Alphaproteobacteria bacterium | reverse complement strand
GAAACAACACGCCATAACCCTGGATCAGATTGCCGCTATTGATGTAGAAAGTTTTGATGAAGCCGTGCGCCTATGTTCAATGGCAGAAACCACCGAAGAGGCGCAATATTCCTTGCCGTTTTCAGTTGCCGCTGCCGCCTTGCGCGGTACAATTGGGATCAATGAGTTTTCGGATCAAGGGCTGTAAGATCGTGATATTCAAGCCATGGCACGAAAGGTTCGGATTACCCCTTGCGATGATTTTAACGCCTGTTTTCCGCGGCAACGCATTGCGCGCGTCACTATCCAGACACAGGATGGACAGCATCTAGTCTCACCCCCAACCGAAGCCAGAGGAGACCCCGAAGAAGCCGTCAGTGATGATATTATTCGGGAAAAATTCAGAAACATGGCTAGACAAAGATGTGATGATCAACATTGTCAGAACCTTGAGCAAGCCCTTGGAAACTGCCAAAGCTTACCAGATATTGATGCTCTCTTAAGGCTGATGTGATTAGCAGAGACGGGGCATAAGAAAAATATCTTCACGGCAAAATAACTTTGGGCTAGACTAAATGATGTCATGACATCATATGGAGTGATTTGTGGCTGATGAAGCATTTCTCGATCCGTCTGATCGCTATGGTCTGCCGGGTTGGACTTATTTTAACCCTGATCTCTTTGAGGTTGAGGCGGAAACCCTGTTTCGCCGCCACTGGCAATTGGTGTGTCACGCTAGTGACCTGCCAGAAAAGGGACAGTTTTTAACCTTTGATCTCGTGGATGAGCGCGCGCTGATTATCCGTGGTGATGACGGTGTGATCAGGGCATTTCATAACCTTTGCCGGCATCGTGGCTCACGGGTGGTCTCAGAAGAATCTGGCATTTGCAAAAAAGCGATTGTCTGTCCGTTTCATGGTTGGAGCTTTAATCTTGATGGCACTTTGCGTGGCCCTGCCCAGCCGCGCACACTGCCAAAACTTGACCCTGTGGAATGGGGCTTAAAGCCGATTGAATGTGAAATATGGAACGGCTTTGTCTTTATCCGCTTTAAGCCCGGTGACCAGCCTTCGGTGCGTGAGATATTAGCGCCGCATGATGAGCTGGTAAAAAATCACCGTCTAGGGGATTTGGTGGCGTGCCAAGCGCCATCCGTTAGTGAAATTTGGGGGGTAAACTGGAAAGCCATTCGGGATGTGGATAACGAAGGCTATCATGTGCCCATGGCGCATCCGGGGCTACAAGACCTCTATGGGAAAGATTATGTGGATTGTAATCTGATTGGCGATACCTCGCTGGCTATTGGGAATTTTAATGAAACCCCGGGGTCATTGTGGTCGGTGAAACTTTACCGCAAAATGATTGAACATTTACCTGAACCATGGGCTTCCCTGCCTAAGGCTTGGGTGTATCTGAATATTTTTCCCAATCAAGTGATTGGGTTATACCCAGACAGCGTGATGTTCTATCAGGATATTCCCATTTCGGTTAACGAAAGCCGACAGCGTTATGCGCTTTATGCTCGCCCTGATGAGGATCGGGTAACACGCGCGGCACGGAAACTGTCTTGTCGCATTGATAAGATCACAGGCGTTGAGGATATGCAACTGATTGAATGGACTTACGAAGCCATGCGATCCAGTGCTTTTGACGGCATTATGTTATCAGAACTGGAATCTGGTGTCGGGCAATACCACAATCGGCTGAAATCGATGTTTCCAGTGATGCGTCAGTCGGATGAACCAACGGCAGAAGATATGGCAAATTATCGTCAGGAGCTTTCCTAACTAACGACTAACTGACAGAGCAAGTAAAACAAAAAATATATATTATTCTTTTAACTAGATTTCTTATCATAATATAGAGATAATCATTTACTATGTGTATGAAATCTTAAGGGTATTCATGTCAGCTGTTGGAACATTAAGGTCAAAAATTAAAAGCTCTGTACCAGGATGGCGATTAGTTGGTGGGCCATTTTTATTTGGGTTTCTACTTTTGCTTACGCCATTGCTGCTTATGATTCTGCTCAGCTTTTGGACGCAAAATTATCTTAAGCTTGATAGACCAACGAGCTTCTTTAAGTGATTGACCATTACGAACAAAATAGTGAGAGTTCATAAAACAGTCACCATTTGCTTCAGTTTGAGT
>JALRFL010000107.1 GCA_023259875.1 Alphaproteobacteria bacterium | reverse complement strand
GAACAAATGGTGATCCCGACAGGATTCGAACCTGTGACCTACAGATTAGGAATCTGTCGCTCTATCCTGCTGAGCTACGGGACCACGAATGCTATTCTAATCAACCCCAAAGCTTATGGCAATGCCGCTGGCTCTTTGCCGTCATGCCAGCGATAACACGAATTGCGCCAAATCTGGCTCTAGATAGGTTCATCTCTCTTTATATCTGTGCTAAGATTTGATGCGTTGCTGCAATCGCCAATGAATAAGGAGTAGCCTGATGACATTTAGAGATTGGCATATAAGACCTGATACTCCAACTAAGGGGCAGCTTGACAATGCTCAGTTTTTAAAAGTCGCAGATCAATTTATATCTCTTGCTAATGAACGAAACCGCAAGATCGTTGCTACCGATTTGCACTATGCTTTGCTTTATGCGGCGGCCAGATACAACGCCCATGTTGGAAAAAACGTCATGGTGGTCGAAGACCATGAAACCTATATCGACCATATGGTGACGCAATATAAGGATATGTTGCGTGAACATATGGCAGACCCGACCGTCTGATGATGAAACCATGGCTGACAAAGGTGATCCTCTTGGCGGCCATGCTGATAGCCGGATATGATGCTGGCGGCATATCCACGGCCATAGCAGATCAAGATTTAGGCCGGGCGCTGGTCAGGCAGCATTGTACCCGATGCCATGTTGTGGCTGATATCAACCCCTATGGCGGAATTGGCTCAACCCCATCTTTTGAGGCGATGAAAACCCTCTCAGATTGGCGCGAGAGGTTTGAGATATTCTATCTCTTGCCGCCGCATCCATCCGTTATCAGAATTGATGGTATAAGTGAAGAAAGGCCAGAAAACCTGCCGGCTTTCAGTCATGAAATCCTTTTGACGATTGATGAGCATGAGGCCATTCTTAGCTATGTTGATGGACTGGAGAAGAAATAGCATGACGAAACCTGTAACTGCGGATCAGATTAAGGCAGTGCTGGCTAATATCGCTGATCCGTCACAGAATAAGGATATTATCAGCCTAGGTATGCTTGATGGTATTACGGTTTCAGATAACAAGGTGATGGTGACTTTGGCTGTTCCCCCCCATCGTGGGCCAGCAATGGAACCGCTTCGCCAACAGATAGAAGCGGCTATTCGCAAACTGGATGGCGTTGTGGCCGCAACCGTAGTGATTACCGCGCATAACAACGCCTCTGCCCAAGCGCAAAAGCCAACAGATAAAACAGAGGCTACCCCAGCCAAGGAAAAAACACTCCATTCTTCGGTGCGGCGATTTATTGCGATTGCATCAGGCAAAGGGGGTGTTGGCAAATCAACGACCGCTACTAATCTGGCCATAGCGCTCAAGCTAGAAGGCTTGCGTGTGGGCTTGCTTGATGCGGATGTCTATGGCCCCTCACAGCCTAGGATGATGGGTGTGAGTGGCAGGCCGCAGGCGGTTGGCGGTGATATGGTTGCGCCACTCGAAAATTATGGCGTCAAGGTTATGTCAATGGGACTCTGGCCGATGCTTTTCGCCGATATTGTGGTTGTCTGCATGAAAAACCCAGATATGGCTCGAGGGTAAGTACCTTACTGCGCTCACATGTTGTAGACTATGCTGCCTACCTA